>DATCCI010000715.1:0-4638 GCA_036511415.1 Acidimicrobiia bacterium | reverse complement strand
GCTCGCGCCCGGCAGTGTCCTGTATCTCTACAAGGCCGATGCCGTGCCCGATCACGTGTGGGTCACTCGTCGATTCCTCGTGAGCGCGTTCCCACTCCTCGTGCTGCTCGCGCTGGGCGCGGCCGCGGCCTGCGCGGGCTTGCAACCGGCGCGTCGATTCGGCCCCGCGATGCGAGCGGGCGCGATCGTCTTCGCGATCCTCGCGGTCGCGTATCCCCTCTACACGGTGATCGGCGTGCGCTCCATGAGCGAGGAGCGCGGTTTCCTCGCCGTGGTCGACGACGCGTGCGCCGACCTCGGTTCTCACGCGGCGGTGGTCGTCCTCGAACGAGACGAGAAGGATCTCTTCGACGACTGGGTGCCCCAGTCGCTGCGGAGCTGGTGTGGCGCCGACGTGGCCGTGACTCGCGGCCCGGCGCACGCCGACCTTCTCCAGGGGCTGGCGCGCGCGTGGAACGCGCAAGGACGACATTTCTTCGTGGTCGCCGGATCGGCCGACACCGTCCACAACGTGTTGCCGGCGGTCGCGGTCGTCGCGACGCGCGAGGCCGTCAACACCAAGTTCCTGCAACAGACCCTGACGCACCGGCCCGCCGCATACGACCGTCAGTCGTTCTCCATGGTGGTGGCGCGGGTTCCGCTGGGATAGTCCGCCGCGCTCGCACCCGTGCGCGAGGATCATTGCGCGATGTCGAGCGATTGCACCCAGTGAGCCGATTGCTCTCGGTGAACGAAGAGACCGAGTCGGAGCCGGAACCGGAGCCCTTGACGCGGCTGCTGCCGTCGTGGTTCGTCACCGGGCTCGTCGCGGCGGTCGTGTGGTGCGCGACGGCCGGCGCCGTGGGCATCGCGCTGCTCGTCGCCGGCTGGTACGAAGCCGGCCTGGTCGGTGGTGCCGCGACGCTCGCCGCCCTGGCGGCCGCGGTCGCGACCTCACGAGGTCTCGGGCCACGTCCACACGTTGATCACCGCGCCGCGGTCGCGGCCGTCGCTCTCGGGCTCGTGTTCTTCGCCGGCGCGGGCGTGCTCCACTCGCAGCACCTCCTGCGCGACCGCGATCCGGCGGCGTACATCGGCACCGGCCGTACGATCGCCCGCACCCACGAGTTGAGGCCCAAGACGCATGTCGGCGCCTTCGCGGCCCCGATCTTCGGCGATCCGAATACTCGGTACGAGCCGGGCTTCTTTCCGATGCTTCCCATCCTGCTCGCGCTGGGATGGTCGGTCGGCGGCGACCTCGGGCTACTCCTCGTAGGGCCCGTACTCGGGGCTCTGGGTCTGCTCGCGTGCTACGCGCTCGCTTCGCGCGTCCTTGGGCCGCGCGCCGGGCTGCTCGCGCCGGTCTTCCTGATGATCGCTCCATTGCAGCTCTGGTTCGCGCGCGACGCCTATTCCGAGCTCCTCGTGCAAGTCGTCGTTCTCGGCGGACTGTGGTTGTACCTCGAAGCGCGCACGCGCTCCCGATGGGGAATCGCCCTGATCTCCGGTGCGCTCGTAGCTTCGTCGGCGCTCGCACGTATCGACGCGCTCGCGATCATCGTCGGCACGCTTCTTCTGGTCGCGGCCGAGTGGGTGCGCTCCGATGCCGACTCGACGCCGGTGCAGGCCCGGCGCGCCGTCGCGGCTTTCGGTTGCGCGCTCCTCGGCGGGACGCTGGTCGCGCTCGCGACGACCTTTCACGTCGCGCACGCCTACGTCGTTTCGCTCGGCACCGAGTATCGCGAGCTCGTCGCGGCCCTCGTCGCGGCGGTCCTCGCGGTCGCCGCCGTCGTGGTGATCCATCATGTACATCCCGGATTCGGCCGCTGGTTCGCGCAGAGGAGGTACCCGTTCTCGGCTGCAGTCGCGGTCAGCACCGTCGTGTTCGTGTGGGCGTACGTCTGGCGACCGGATCCTCGGAGCGATCTTCAGGTCGAGATCGCGGGCCGGCCGATCAGCCGGGCGCTTCGAGACGCGGTGAACAATTGGCACTTCAGCTGGTCGCTGCACTGGTTCACCGCGTACTTCGGCATTCCCGCCGTGGTGGTGGCCTTTGCCGGCTTCGTGGTGCTCGCGTCGCGTGCGCGGTATGGCAACGGCGCGGCCGCGACGGTGTTCCTCGTGGTCGTTCCGGTGGCAGTCATGTACATCGCCCGTCCGAGCATCCAACCCGACCAGGTGTGGGCGATGCGCAGATATCTCCCGGTAGTCATCCCGGGCATCGCCATCGCCGTCGCGGTCGCGCTCGAGGCCGGCTGGCGCGTCGTCGTGTCGATGCGCGAGACGGTCGCGCGCGCGGCGACCGGCGTGGGCTTCGTCGCGGTCGTCCTCTTGGTGGCGGTGCCGACCGCGGCTGCGGCCGCGCCGTTCGCTCGGGCCCGGGCGCAGCAAGGAGCCGAGGCGGCCGTGCACCACGTTTGCAGCTCGGCCGGGAGTGACGGCGCGGTGCTCGTGTACGGCCACAGGTTTCTCGACGTCGAGCTTCCCGACGCGATCCGGGCGTTCTGCGGAGTCCCGGTCGGCGCCGCGACCGGGATAGATCTGCCGCAACTCGCCCGGCAATGGCACGTACTCGGCAAGCGGCTGCTCGTCGCGGTTGCCGTACCGGACCCGGTGCTACGCGGCGCGCCCGGTGCGACCGTCGTCGGCCACTACGTGATCGCCGACCACGACGATCCCGAGAAGGTCTTCGAGCGGGCGCCGAGGCGATTCGCGCCGAACCCACGCGAGATCTGGCTGATCCGGATCCCGGTGAGTGCCACCTGAGGCCCCGGGTTCTCGATCGGGGCTCCGAGTTGCCTCTCGTTCGCCCCATGACCTAAGAGCATGACTCGTGGCGCTCGTGACCGCGTTGTTGGTGATCGGTGTCGCGTGCGCGATCGCGGCTTGGTTCGTCATCCGGGAGGCGGGGCGGATGGCGGCCGAACCGCCGCCGCCGGTGTTCGACCCCGAGGAGGCGTACGAGTGGGTCGTCGAGCACGTGCCCGACGTCGTCGCCGCGACCCTCACTCCCGACGACGTGCGCCGGATCCTCGACCTCCAGCTCGAGTACTTCCAACGCAAGGGGGTGACGAGCAACGGCTCGTCGTCGCATCCGCCGGGCGACGTCGTCGTCGGCGGGGCCGAGACCGTCGACTACATCCTCGAACGCGCCCGGGCCACCGGAACGGATTACCTGCCCGAGCAGGTGCACGCCGTCGTCGAGACCCAGCTCGCCTACCTCCGGGCGATCGGCGCGGTCGGACCCCGTGCGGGCGAGCCGCCCGAGCGCGGGCCCGAGTCCGCGTGACGCCGAAACTCGCGCCAGAACCTGTGGGCAATGGTTCCGCGGGGCGGCGGGATCTGCTACAAATTTGCTACCGGAGAAAGGAGGTGGTCCAGCAGATGCACGATAAATCTGGGACTTCGGAGGTGCACGGCCGCTAGGCCGTCGTTCTCGACTGGACCACCTTGCGGAATCCAAACCGCTGCACCACCGTCGGAGCTGCCGGCAATGGTCCCACCGGCACGTAGGCGACGACGGGTCCGACTCAGTCGAACGAACGGGGGGTGCTTCGGCGCCCCCCGTTCACCTTTCGCCGCCGGGCGACGGTAGATTTCGCCCGCATGGCCCGGCCGGTGCACTTCGAGCACTATCGCTATCTGGGCGACAAGCGCACCCAGGTCGTCTATGACCTCGATCTCTACGGGGTCGACCCGACGGTCACCGCGGAGGTCGACGAAGTGCTCGCGGCCGAGACCTTCGTCGCGATCTCACCGCAGACGCTCGCCGAAGCCCGTAATCGCTGCTATCACCCGCATCGAACGATTCGCGCCGCCGCGTTGAGTGGGGCGCCGGATCGCCCGCCGAGCTAGGAGCCGGAGGGGGTCCAGCACTCTTCGGGCAGTGCGTCGCGTATGCCCTTGTGTTTGGCTTCGAACGCGACGTCGGAGAGCACGAGCTCCGAGCGGAGTGTCGCGGGGTCGGCCGGGAGCCCGTCGTAGGTGACCCACGAAGTGCACCCTCCGTAGGTGTCCTTCCAGGCCACGGTCAACGGATCGGCGAGCCGGTGCACGCGCATCACGAGCACCCAGAGCGGGTCGCGTGCCTTCCAGTTGAATCTCGACTCCACGTATTCGCGCGCCCAGACGAGCTTCGAGTCGAGCGCGTCCACGTGCTCGGGTTCGGTGATCGTCGCGATGTCGACGATGTCCGCCCAACCGCGCACCGTGATCGGTTGACCGACCGGGGACGCGTCGGCCAGATCGACCCAATGGGCGTACGCGGCCTTGAGCAAACCGGCCTGCTGGTGTTCCGCCGTTGGCGAGAGCCAACAGCGCCGGGCCGGGACACCGAAGTGCCGGCCGTCCTCGTGGATCCCGCCTTTGCGAAGGTCGACGATCTGCTCGCCCTCCAACAGCGCGTGGACGATCGCAGCCCACTCCTTGAGTGCGGGCGCGGCCGGGTTCGTCGTCATGGCGGTCACGCGAGCCAGGATAACCACCGGCATGGAGGAACTCGTCTCGGAAGGACTGCGCCTGGGGGCGCATTTCGCGCGCCCGGCGGGCGTGACGCGGGTGCCCGGACTGCTCGTCCTCCCCGGGTTCCCGCGCGGCGCAGGTGGCGCGGCGGCGCTCGGGAACACAGATCAGACGTTGTGCGATCGCATCGCGCGGGAG
>DATCCI010000714.1:0-2025 GCA_036511415.1 Acidimicrobiia bacterium | reverse complement strand
GACGAACATCAGCGCGGCGTCGGCGCGGCCGACGCCGAACACGACTTGCGTCCGGCCGGAGGCGAGCTTGCACAGCGTGCACGTCGACGCCGCGACCGCGACTTGCGGCAATGTCGCACCGGCACTTCCCGCGGGATGCGGCGACCCGCTGGGCGACGCGGTGAGGGGGTCGGACGTCACGGCACTCCCGGGGACGAGACGCGCATGCTAGCGGCCCGGTGCCGACGTTCGACCCGATACGGACACTCGACCTGATACCGACGCTCGGCCAGATACCGACTGTCGGATCGCGTCGGCAACCACGTCGCCGGCCGCGAGCCGAAGCCGGTCGAGGTTCGGCGCGGCCGGCGGAGTCGCGGTGCCGGTCGCGACCGCGAAGGCGATATCGCCGTCGAAGCGCGTGTGCGCCGGTCGCAGCGCCCGCGCCACCCCGTCGTGCGCGCTCTGGGCAAGGAGAAAGCATGCCGCCTTGTCGAGCGACGCGTCGGTGACGACGACGACGAGCGTCGTGTTCGCGCGGCCTTCCTCGAACGGCTGCCGACTCGGGAAGCCCGCCACGTCGGGATTCGACGCCGAGCCTGCAAGCGTGGTGCCGTCGCTCGCGATCACGTCGCCGAGCGCGTTGACGACTGCGACCGCGCCGACGCGGACGTC
This sequence comes from Acidimicrobiia bacterium, assembly GCA_036511415.1. Taxonomy (GTDB): domain Bacteria; phylum Actinomycetota; class Acidimicrobiia; order IMCC26256; family PALSA-610; genus PALSA-610. The sequence continues at coordinate 1,371 of DATCCI010000714.1, read as the reverse complement.
GTCGATCTGGGCCACGGCGACGCCGAGGCCACCCGGGACCGCGCCCTCGCGCCCGCGCCATTTGCCGACGGTCGCGCCCGCGCCGGCACCGACCCGGCCCGTATCGAGCGGCTCGGCGCTCGCCGCCGCGACCGCGGCCTCGTAGCCCGAGTCCGCATCCGGCGGCGGCCCCGGGGTCTCGAGGAGGTCGAAGATGCACGCGGCCGGCACGATCGGCACCGGGCCGCCCGCGGTCGCGAAACCCTGCCCGCGCTCGGCGAGGAACCGCATCACGCCGTCGGCGGCCGACAACCCGAACGCCGAGCCGCCGGCGAGGACGATCGCATCGACGCGCGCGACGGTACGCGAGGGTTCGAGCAGATCCGTCTCGCGTGTCGCGGGCGCACCGCCGCGCACTTCGCCCGAACCGACCGCCCCCGGGGGCAACAGCATCACCGTTACGCCGGTGCCGTTCCCCGTCACGTGACCGATCCGTACTCCCGCGACCGCGAAGCTCGACACGGAGTGAATCGTCGCGCACGGGCCGTCGTCGCGCCGCGAATCCCGGTCAGATTGCTTCGACGCGCACCTCGCGGGCGAACTCGACGATCAGCCGGTCGAGCTCGTCGGTGCGCTCGAGCATCAGCATGTGCCCGCCGTCGCGCAGAAGCTCGAGCCGAGCGTCGGGGATGAGCCCGGCAATGCGCCGGGCCTCGAACGGCGGGGTGAGGACGTCGGCCGTTCCACCGATGACGAGTGTCGGGATGCGCACGTTCGGGAGCGCTCGGGTGAGGTCGAGACCCACGAGCACCCGCGGCGCGTCCCGCCGGGTCTCGGGTGGGCACTCGGCCATCATCGTGCGCACGAGCTCGACGTGGCTCGGACGAGGGTTCTTACCGAAGCCGAGGCGCGCCGCGAGGAAGCCCAGATTGGGTGCGTCCCACAGCCACTGCGCGTCGGGGGTTCGCTTCGAGATCCGCTCGAGGCGCGCCTTCGTCCGCGTCGAGCGCGAGCCGAAGGGCGTGTACGCGAGGGTCGACAGCAACACGATGCCGGCGACGCGCTCGGCCGCGACCTCGGCGAAGCGCGTGACGAACGACTGCACTGCGACACCGCCCAGCGAGTGACCGACGAGCACGGCGCCGTGCAGGTCGAGACCCTCGAGGACGGTCTTGACGTCACGCGCCAGGTTCTCCAGCGAGTGACCCTCTTCTCCCAACACCGACCGGCCGTGACCGCGATGGTCGAACGCGATCGCCCGAAAGCCCTCCTTCGGGAGATCCTCGAGCTGGTGGAACCACGTCCGCACCGACAGGGTCACGCCGTGCGAGAGGACGATCGGCGGGTCGAGCTCGTTACCCCGCTCGACGACGTAGATGGTGCCGCGGTCGT
>DATCCI010000713.1:0-3205 GCA_036511415.1 Acidimicrobiia bacterium | reverse complement strand
GCCCCACGAGACCTGGTGTTTGTGCAAGAGGTATGTGAGGTCGGTCCACGCGTAGATCGGTGATGTCGCCGTCGGCTGCACTCTGGTCGGGTCGGGGTTGGGCGGGGTTGGGCCGGGTTGCTCGAGCGCATTCACGCAACTGCGCGCAACGTTGTGTTTCGTACACGTCGCCGACCACTCCGAGACCTGGAACAGGTGCGCCGGCAGGCTCCACGAGGCGTTCGGCTCGAACATGTGGTCCTGCAGGACGAAATCGTGCGCGTACTTCCAGTAGTTCGGGATATCGCTCTGCGTGTGGAAACCCATGACGCCGACGCCGATCCCGGCGTTCGCGGCGCAGTTGGGGTCCGTCTGATCGGCGCAGTTGCGTTGCGCTTGTTCCGACATCCGGACGAACCCGTTCATCTTCCCGAAGTTGATGTCGGCTTGAGCCTGCGATGCCCCGTGTGGCCCGCCGCCGTTCACATCGGCATGATCGGGATACGGCCTGACACAACCACCGTTGGCAGGGTCGGGCACGCACACGGTTGGTTTGCCCTGCGCCATCGGGATGCCGGCCGCCCCCGGGTACGTGCCGAAGTAGCTGTCGAACGACCGGTTCTCCTGCATGATCATGACGACGTGCTTGATCTTGTGGATCCCCGGAACCACCGCGACCGACGGTCCCGTCGCCGCGCTCGTGGACGGAGCCGTCGACGGGCTCGTCCGAGACGGTCCGCTCGATGAACAACCGATCGTGGCCACTGCCACCACGACCGCAACGATTCCGACGTACCGGGTCGAGGGCCAAGGCATCCGGGGCACGCTACGCGCCGCGAGCGGGTCCGCAGCACGCGGCCGCCCGGGCGATCCGACGATTGTCGGCGGCCTGTGAACCTACTGAGCCGTCAGTCATGCGCGCGCAGCGCCTCGGCGGGTGGGAGCCGGGCGGCGCGGCGGGCCGCCCGCCAGGTCGCCACCAGCGACGTCGTCAGGACGATCGCGGTGATGCCGAGTATCGGCAGAACGGGGAAACGGAACGGCAGCGGTTGCGCCAGCCCGCCGTTCGCAGCGAGCCGCCAGGTCAGCAGCAGCGCGCTCAGGGTGCCGATGATCGTTGCGTCGATCGCGACGCTGGCGGTCTCGACTTGGAGCGCACGGCTCAGGGTCTTTGCGGGGAAGCCGAAGGCGCGGAGAATCGAGATCTGCGAGCGGCGCTCACGAACACGGTCGGTCATCAGGATCGCGATTCCGGCGAGGCCGGCCACCAGCCCGATCGCGGCGTAGCCCGACGAGATGTCGAGGAACTGTTGCCGGGTCGACAGAGTCTCGCGTGCAAGCTTGCGGAAGGACCGGGCGTAGGTGCCGTTTTCGAGGTGTGTTCCGTCGATGACGGCTGCCAGCACGTCGTCGTTGACGCCGGAGTGAGTCTCGACGAACAGCAGGTTCGGTCTCGCTCCGGCGCCGAGCAGTTGGTCGATGACGGTTCGGGCCACGTAAACGTGATCCGACCCGCTGTAGCGCGCGGCGCTGACGAGTCCCGCGACTGTCAGTGTTCGGGCGATGCCGGTGGCCTGGTTGCGGAGGACGATGCGATCGCCGACCCTCGATCGCCCCGCTGCGAAACCGCTCACGCGGTCGGCATTGATGTCGGCACCGACGAGCGCGGTGGTCGGATCTGCCGCAACCGCTCGATAGACGGACGGGTCCGGATGTCGCGGAGAGCTCGTCGCGAGCGGAGGCGATCCATGACCGATGAAGGTGTCGTCGAAGCCGACGAGTGTGACATCGAGCGCGTTCCCTGCCGTGGCGGCGGGGCGATCCGAGGGTCCGGTCTGCATCTGTGCAGGAATCGCCACGGTGGCGGCGACATGGTCGACGCCGGGTACGCGCGCGATCTCGAGCGGGGACACCGGGTCGGCCGGATTGGACGTGACCTCGATGGCGCTGTTGCCGCCGAGGCGCCGCCCGAGGTCGTTCGTGTCGTTCTTGTAGAGCTGTCCGACGGTCACGAGAAAGGTGAAGGTGAAGATCACGGTTGCGTACATCGCCGTGATGAGCATGGTTCGTCGTGGGGCGGTGCGCGCGTACGCCAGCCCGAGCGCGAACACGAGACCGCGACGGCCATTGGGAGCGAGCAACGGCCGGGTCAGCGCGGTGTAGTTGACGGTGGAGAGCGCGAGAGCCGCGGCGCACAGCACGAGGCCTTCGGTCACGATGACGCCTGCGCCGAGGTGTGTGAACGCACCGTGCACGACCGTGATCGCGAGGACAGACCACGTGATCGTCGCCGCCGACGCGATCGACACCAGCCAACGCGCACGAGTCGGCGAGTAGAAGACCACGACGATGCCGAGCGCGAACATCGCCGGTCCGCCGACGGCGGCGGCCGCGTTCGCGACGATGAGGCCGGTGACACTCGCGACGAGGCCGACCGCGGCCGCGACGACACCCGACGCGGCCCGTGCGGCGTTTCTTCGGGGGCCGGGCGGATCGGGCAACCGGCGCATCACGCGCACGATGTTGCGCCGAGCGGTGACGAGCGCGGTTCCGATCACGACCGCGAACGACACGAGGAAGCCGAGCGCGGCGGCCGTGGCGACAGTCTTGGTGCGAGCCGAGAAGATGAGGTCGACCGCGCCCGACGTCGGGCTGTTGAACACACCACGAGCGACGAGTACGACACCGGCGGCGAGCGCGAGTCCTCCGAGCGCGCCGACCCCGACGCCGACGATCGTGTACGCCAATCCCTCGAGCCCGAGCGCCACCACCGTGTCGCGACGTGACAGACCCTGGGCCCGCAAGATGCCCATGGATCGGCCTCGTTCGCGCGCCAGGATCGAGAACGTCAGGACCAGCAGGAGGAGTCCGCTCAGCGCACCGAAGATCCCGAACGCGCGGAACAGGTCGGTGAAGGACCGGCTCCGATGATCGGCATCGTCGAGCAACTGCTGCTTGACCGGGTGAACCACGGTGTCGAGAGCTGCCGTGGCGGCGCGCAACTCGCTCGTCACTGCCGCGCTCTCGCGCGCATCGCCCGACTCGGAACCGGTGTTCGAGATCGCGACGACCGAGAGCGGGATCGCCTGTGCGCTGGCGGGCTCGTTCACGGACGCCGGCAGCATCGAGGCGAGTGTTCCCGGCGGAACGAACAGATTGAGTGACGCACTGCCGGGAGGCGAGAGAGGTGTCGCGAGACCCGCGACGCCCAGGCGCGGCAACACGC
>DATCCI010000712.1:0-3273 GCA_036511415.1 Acidimicrobiia bacterium | reverse complement strand
GCTCGCGCGCGCGGCGCTGATCCTGGGTCTTTTCCTGGGCACAAGCGTCGACGATGCACTCATCGCGCTCCTCGAAGAGGCGCTCGACACGGTCGGGAACGAACTGTCGGCGCTGCGCGTTCGCCTGATGATCTCGCTCGCGGTGCAGCTGCAGTGGGCGCCGGACACAGAACGGCGCATGCGTCTCGCCCGCGAAGCACTCGCGCTCGCCCGCGAGACCCGAGATCCCGAAGCGCTCTCGGTGGTGCTGTCGCGCGGCTGGGCGCTGATCGATGGCTCCAAACCGTTCGATGTCGAGCTCGGCGCGCTCCAGGAGGAGGCCGAGGCGGTCGCCCGCGCGACGGGCGACCCGGTCGCACTCGCCGAGGCGCTGCACTACAACGCGTTCGGCGCAGCATGCCGGGGCGACCGGACCACGTACGAGGCCAAGCTCGACGAGTCGGTGCGCATCTTCAGCGCTCTGCGGCGGCCCTTGTTCGATTGGGTCAACGGCTTCCAGACCGCGGCGCGCGCAGAGCATCACGGAGACCTCGTCCTGGCCGAAGGCCTCATCGTCGAAGCCGCCGAACTCGGCCGCCGTGCCGACGTTCCCGGGAACGACCTAATGGTCACTGTCGGCGGCTTCCTGTATCAGATCCGGCGCGCACAGGGCAGGCTCGATGAGATGGTCGACACGCTCGCCGACCTCGTGGAGTCGACCCCCGCCCTCCCCGTGCTCCGTCTCGTGCTCGCGGGTGCCTACGTCGAGACCGACCGAATCGAGGAGGGCCGTCCGCATTACATGTGGCTCGCCGAAAACGAGTGCGCCAACATCCCCCCCGACCTGGAATACGCCGTCACGTTGTGCGGACTCGCACGCATGGCATACGACGTCCGTCCACCGGTACCCATCGTGGAATACATCTACGAGCATCTTGCGCCGTTCGCCGGAAGATTCAACTGGAGCGGGCAGCTCCTCACCGACCCCAACGACCTAGGGCTGGCGGTGATCGACGGCACGCTCGGACGGAACGACGACGCCGACCACCACTTCGCCGCTGCGATCGAGTTGTGCGGGCGCGCCGGATCGCGCGCCAACCTCGCCCGCTCCCATTTCGCGTGGGCCCGCGTCCTCGCGGACCGCGGCGACGCGCCGGCCGCGCGGGAGCACGCGGACATTGCGATTGCGATGGGCGAGGAGCTGGGCATGGACGGACCGTTCGGCATCGTCCCCCGCGGCCGCAAGCTTGTGGAGACGCTGCGACACATTTGATCGGGCTCCGTTGCATTGGGTCATTGGGGTGTCGCCGAACGCCAGGAGGGTGACGCTTCTGTTTGACGCTGACCAGCGGTGCGAGATGCTCCGGTCCAGAGCTAGACCGCGACCCGCTCAGCCGGTACGAGTATCACGCTGGAAGTAGCCCGTACGAGAAGCCGTCCGTCCTCGTCCATCAACCGGCCCTCGACGAAGCCCACCGTCTTGCCGAGCCGAAGCACCTCGCCCTCACACACCAACGGCCCGGGCATCGCGGCAGACAAGTAGCTGATGTTCATATCAATCGACGAGGGATACAAAGCACCACCACTCTTGACCAACACCGCGGGGCCCATCGTGTCGTCGAGCATCGCCGCGAGAATCCCACCCTGCACACGGCCGGCCGGATTCAAGAACTCTGCCGCGCCGACGAAGCCGACCTTGATCCAGCCTCTGGCCTCATCGTGAGCGAGGAGCCGCCAACCGAGCAACTGCGAGCACGGCGGTCCCGGGGTGAACATCGCCTCGATCTCTTCATCCGTCACGGCTTGCCCTCGGTTCCTGGTCGGACCGCGACGAGTTGAGGTGTCAGAGGGCCTCGAGCGCGCGGCGTACGAGGACGCGGGCAAGGTGCTCGCGGTATTCGACCGATGCGTTCAGGTCGGCGCTCGGCTCGGTCCCGTCGGCGGCCCGCTGGGCGGCGTCCGCAGCGGAGGCGCCCTGTGCCAGTGCTTGCTCGACCGCAAGCGCGCGCAGCGGGGTGGATCCCATGTTGATCAGCGCGACGTGAGTCCCGTCGCCGGTTCGTGCGGCTACGACGCCGACCGTCGCGAAGTCTTGGGCGCGCCGGCTGAATTTCTCGAACGCGAATCGGTTGGCGCCGGTCTTGGGGACGCGGATCTCGCGTAGCAGCTCGTCGGGGCCGAGTTCGGTCTCCAAGAAGCCTTGGAAGAACTTCGACGCCGCGATCTCGCGCGTTGCACTCTTGCTCTGGGCGACGAATGTCGCGTCGAGTGCGAGGAGCGCGGCGGGAAGATCGGAGGCGGGATCGCCGTGTGCGATCGAGCCGCCGATGGTGCCGCGGTGCCGGACCTGGTTGTCGCCGACCTGCGCGGCGACGGCCCGCAGCACGCCGCATTCGCGGGCGAGCACGTCGTTGGTCTCGACGTCGTGGTGGCGGGTGAGCGCACCGATTGCGATGTGATCGCCGGTGTCGCGAACGTAAGACAGCTCCGAGACGGGGCCGACGTCGACGAGGACGGCGGGAGTGGCCAGCCGGAGCTTCATCAGGGGCAGGAGCGACATGCCTCCGGCGAGCAGTTTTGCGTCGTCGCCGTGCTCCGCGAGTTGCGCGACCGCTTCATCAGCCGACTCGGCTCGCACGTAGTCGAACGCGGCGGGGATCATCGCGGCTGGGTCCGCATCTGTTGGGCGGCGGCGAGCACCGATTCGACGATGTTGTGGTAGCCGGTGCAGCGACAGAGGTTGCCTTCGATGCCGATGCGTACGTCGCGCTCGGTCGGATCAGGGGTCTCTTCGAGCAGCGAAACCGCGGCCATCACCATGCCTGGAGTGCAGTAGCCGCACTGGAGACCGTGGTGCTCGTGGAACGCCTGCTGCACGGGATGCATCGCGTCACCGTCGGCCAGCCCCTCAATCGTGGTGACTGTCGCGCCGTCAGCCTGCGCCGCAAGCAAAGTGCACGACTTCACCGACTCGCCGTTGACGAGCACCGTGCAGGCTCCGCACGACGACGTGTCGCACCCAACCTTCGTGCCCGTGAGTAGACACGCCTCTCGCAGGTAGTGCACGAGCAGGGTGCGCGGCTCGACATCGTGCTCATGCGCGGTCCCGTTTACGGCGACTCCGACTTTCACGGGCCGGAATCTATCTCGTCGGGCTCCAGGAAGAGGAAGAGCGGTACATGTGGTCATCACTGTCGACTTGTTCATGTCCGAGTCGATCGAGCCCGTGCAGTCTCGTTGGCGTGGCGCTAGCGTGCTCGGGTCAACATGCGGAGGGCTCTCATGCCGGTATCA
>DATCCI010000711.1:0-5086 GCA_036511415.1 Acidimicrobiia bacterium | reverse complement strand
GTTGGCGACTCGACGGCGCCAAGATCCACGTCGCCGATGCATCCGTTGCGGACGTCGTCCTGGTGACCGCGCTCGACGACGCCGGGCACTTGGGCGTCTTCGCGACCCGCCATTTCGCGGCCGAGGCCACGCCGACCGTCGACGGTTCGCGCAAACAGGGAAAGGTCGCGCTCACGGGCGCACCGAGCCGGCGCTTGGACCTCACCACGGATGCCACAACTGCCGTCGCGCGCACACTCGACCGGCTGGGCGTCGCCGCCGCCGTCGACGGCGTCGGCGCCGCGCAACGCGCGCTTGAGCTCGCCGTCGAGTACGCGAAGGAACGCAAGCAGTTCGACCGTCCGATCGGCGCGTTCCAAGCCGTGCAGCATCTGTGCGCCGACATGTTGCGCACCGTCGAGCTCGGCCGGGCCGCGGGTTACTACGCGTGCTGGGCGCTCGACGATGCCTCACCCGAGGAGGCGCACCGTGCGTCGACCTTGGCCCGCGCGTTCGCCGCCGATGCGTTCCCGCAGCTCGGCGGCACCGCGATCCAGGTCTTCGGTGGCATCGGTTTCACCTGGGACCACGACATCCACCTGTACTACAAGCGACTCCTCACGATCGCGCACGCGCTCGGTACCGCGAGCGACCACCTCGAGGAGCTCGCAACCCTCGCCATCGACTGACTGGCGCTACTCGCGCACGAGGAGCAGGCAGCCGCAGGTGTTTCCACCGCCGGCCGCGATCATGCCCACCTCCGGCGGCGTCGCGATCTGGCGCTCGCCCGCCTGACCCCACATCTGGGTGGCACCCTCGTGCAAGAAGCCGTAGCCGTGCAGGCGGCCCGCCGAGAGCTGGCCGCCGTGGGTGTTCAAGGGGAGTTGCCCGTCGCGCGCGATGCGGGTGCCGCCTTCGATGAACGGTCCGCTCTCACCCAACCCGCAGAGGCCGAGCGCTTCGAGCCACGACATCGTGATCCACGAGAAGCCGTCGTACAACTGCGCCATCTGCACGTCGGACGGCTTGTACTCGGTGCGCTCCCACAACTGCTTGCCCGCGCCTCGGTTCGCCATCGTCGACAAGTCGTCGAACTGATCCCAAGACGGACGCCCGTCGATGCGAGTGCCGACCGCCTCGACTCGCAGTGCGGGGTTGCGCAGATCCTTCGCGCGGTCGCGACGCGACACGATGACGGCGGTCGCACCGTCGCACGGCACGTCGCAGTCGTAGAGGCAGAACGGCGACGAGATCATGCGGGCCGCCATGTAGTCGTCGAACGACATCGGGTCGCGGTAGATCGCCTTCGGGTTGAGCGCCGCGTTGCGACGCGCGTTGAGCGCGATCCAAGCAAGCTGCTCACGCGTCGTGCCGTACTGGTGGAAGTGACGCTGGGCGAACAGGGCGATCCAGATCGCGGCCGAGGGCGACGAGAACGGCAGGTTCCACTGCATGAACCCCGATGCCTTGAACCCGCCGCCGCCACTGCCGTCACCACCACCGGGCATCACCGCGGCGCGGCCCTTCTCGCCCTGGGCCGATCCCTCGAAGACCGAGCGGAAGCAGAGCACGTGGTTCGCGAGGCCCGACGCGACCGCGAGACACGCGTTGACGACCGAGCCGAGCTGGCCCGACGTCTCGAGCCCGCTGTTGTACCAACCGCACTTCAGTCGCAGCGCGTCCATCACGTCGTAGGCGCCGGCACCCGAGAAGCCCGCGGGCGTTCCCATCGGCCCGGGATAGGTCGACACGCCGTCGATGTCGTCGGTGGTCAGGCCCGCGTGCTCGATCGCGGCGAGGCAGCCGTCGAGCGTCAGCTCGAGTGGATCGCGGAACAGTCGCCGCCCGATGTCGGATTGTCCCACTCCGGAGATGCACGCGCGCCGTTCGATGATGTCGTTCTCGTCCACGATGCTCACTTCCCTGGGCTCACTTCCCTGGGCTCACTTCCCGGGGCTCACTGCGCCGGCTCGGTGACGGGTTCGAAGAGAGGGATGTAGACGTCGCCGTCGGGATCGGCGTGACGCTCGAAGGTGACGCGCACCGGCATCTCGACGCGCGCGTCGTCGGGGGCGCAGTTCACGAGATTGGTCGTCAACCGCACCGACGGCTGCTCGACGATCTCGACGATGGCGACGATGTACGGCAGCTCCGGGCCCGGCATCCAGGGCTGGTGGTTGACCGAGAACGTCGCGAGCGTGGCCCGCCCGGAGACCGATTCGGTCAACAGGTTCTTGGAGTGGCACATCGGGCAGAGGGGTTGCGGCGGATGGATGTAGAAGCCGCAGTCCTGGCAACGCCAGAAGCGCAGCTCACTGCGCGCGCCCCCTGTCCAGAAGTCGCGATTGCGATCGGTGAGCTTGGGCAGGATGCGAAACGGGGGCGCCGTCTCTTCGAGGTCGGGCACGATCACTCCTGTTCGGCTTCGCGCGCTTCTTCGTAGCCGCGGCGCGCGTGCGGGATCGCCGCCACCGCCGGCAACAACCCGTACCCGGGAACGGTCAACATGATCGATCCCAAGATCTCCTCCCACGACGCGCCGACCTCCCGGGCGAGTCGCGCGTGGCGTCGCACTCCCTCGGGGATGCGCAGCCCGACCGTCACCGCGAGACGGATCAGCTCGTGGGTCTTGCGGTCGGGCGCGGAGATCGAATCGAGCTGCGACAACCACGCGTTCTGGGCGGCGTGCAGCTGCGGGAACACCTCGTGCAGCGGCTCCTCGAACGGGAAGTTCCAGTCCTGCTCGTCCTCGTTCACGGTGCGGGACGATACCGGTCAGCCCGCGCGACGGAACACGGGGATCGTCACGTCGTCCGAGATGGCCTTGAACTCGACGACGACGGGCAGGTCGGCGCGCAGCTCGTCGAAGGGCACGCCCTCGATGTTCGTCATCACCCGCGGGCCCTCCTCGAGCTCGACGATCGCCGCGACGTAGGGGACGCGCTCGTTGAACGGTGGCAGGTCGTTCACGTGCACGACCGAGTAGGTGTAGAGCGTTCCCCGGCCCGAGGCTTCCTTCCAGACGACGGCCTCGCTCCAGCACGTGGGGCAGAACGGACGCGGGTAGAAGTGGTCGCATCCGCAGTCGTCGCAGTGCCGGATGAGGAACGTGCCGTCCTTCAGCGCGTCCCAGAACGGCTGGGTCTCCATGTCGGTCGAAGGCAGGTCGAACCGAGCAACCCTCACGAGAGGACCGTTGTTTCCGGGTCGACTCCACGCTCCGCTCCCCTTCGGTCGCTGCGCTGTCGTCTCACGGCCACGGCCTCGCCGAGGATCTTGGTCTCGCCCTGCTCGTTGGCGACCGAGCAGTCAAGCACGACCTCGTTGCCCGCGCGCTTCTCGCGCACGGTGACACTCGTCGTCAGCACCTCTCCCGGCCAGGTCTGCTTCGTGAACCGGACCCGGTACGACTTCAGGTTGCCGATCCCGACGAAATCGGTGATCGCCGTTGCGAGGAGACCCGCGGTGAACATGCCGTGGCCGAACACCGAGGGCAGACCGGCCTGCTGCGCGGCGATCTCGTCGTGGTGCATCGGATTGAAGTCGCCGCTGGCACCCGCGTACATGACGAGGTCGGTACGCGTGAGCGCGTGGCTGATCGCCGGACCGGCATCGCCGGCCGACAGATGTGTGTAGTCGAGCGCGCGCGCAGCCATCGAACCGCTACGACTATCGGTTCGCTGACGCCGGCGTCAACTTCTGGAACGGCGGGAATCGCTCATGGATCCCGGGGCAAGCCGAGCAGACGTTCGGCGATCACGTTGCGCTGGATGTCGCTGGTGCCGCCGGCGATGGTCAGGCAACGGTTGAACAGGAACGACGCCGACCACGCCGAGGCATCCCCTTCGGCGGTGGCCTCGATGCCCGCGACGCGCATACCGACCTCCTGAACGTGCTGGTCGTGCTGCACGCCGAGGAGCTTGCGGACGGCTGCCTCGGAGCCCGACGGATCGGCGCCGGCCAATGCCGCCAGCGTCAACCGAAAGCCCAGCGCCGAGAGCGCGTGGCCGGTGGCCACGAGGTCTCCCGCCTCGGCCAGGGCGAGACGGTCGTCGCCGAGTCCCCGGGCCTCGATCGCCTTCAGGACGCCGACGACACCACCGCCGATCGTGTTGCCCGAACCCATGTAGACCCGCTCGTTCGCGAGGGTCGTACGGGCCGCGCGCCATCCGTCGTGCTCGCGGCCGACGAGGCAATCCTCCGGTACGAACACGTCGTCGAAGAACACTTCGTTGAACATCGCCTGGCCGGTCAGCTCCCGGAGCGGGCGGATGTCGATGCCGGGGGTCTTCATGTCGACCATGAAGCACGAGATGCCGTCGTGCTTCGCCGCCTCGGCGTCGGTGCGCGCCAGGCAGATGCCCCACTCGGCCTCCTTGGCCATCGAGGTCCACACCTTCTGGCCGTTCAACAGCCAGCCGCCTTCGACGCGTGTCGCTCGGGTCGAGAGCGATGCGAGGTCGGAGCCCGCACCCGGCTCGCTGAAGAGCTGGCACCAGCCGATCTCGCCGCGCAGCGTCGGCATGATCCAGCGTTCGCGCTGCGCCTCGGTGCCGTGCACGATCAGGTTCGGCAGCGCCCACGCGCCGACCCCGATGTTCGGCCGCGTCATCTTCGCGGCGCGGAACTGCTCTTCGATCACGACCAGCTCGAGCGCCTTGGCGTCGCGGCCCCAGGGCGCGGGCCAACCAGGAGTGACATAGCCCGACTCGGCGAGACGATCGCGCTGTTCTTTCGCAGGCCGGTCCTTGATCTCGGCGAGCAAGGCCCGGAGCTCGGATCGGAGCTCCTCGTGCTCGCCGTCGCCGGGGAGGTTCACGGCCAGACGCCGACGCGCGCCGTGCATCGCCGCCCGCGCGGCGCGGATTCGCCATTCGGCGGGCGTGCCCGTGAGCTGGTGGAGCGTGATCGCGCGCCGGAGGTAGATGTGCGCGTCGTGCTCCCACGTGAAGCCGATACCACCCAGCGTCTGGACGCAGTCCTTGGCGTTCGCGAACACCGCGTCGAACGCGAGCGCGGCCGCGGCGGCGATCGCGAGGGCGGTGCCCGGGTCGGCGAGGTCGTCGGCCGCGGCCGCGGCGTCCCACACCGCGGCGCGGGCGAGCTC
>DATCCI010000710.1:0-2059 GCA_036511415.1 Acidimicrobiia bacterium | reverse complement strand
TCGGGCTTGACCCGCGCGGCCGCGACCTCGACCGGTGCATCCGCGGACAGCTCGTTCCACGACGCGAGGGCCGCCCGGATCGACGTCATCGTCGCGAGCGGATCCGACACGAGCTCGTCGTAGTTGCAGACGTACACCGGCAATCCACTCAGCCCGGCCAGCGTCCGGCGGTTGTACTCCGACCACAGGGCCAGCCCGGTCAGGATCGGCATCCCGTTTCGGAGCGCGAGCGACCACGCGACCTCCATGGGATCGCGCACGATCACGACGGCTGCGCACCGATCGAGCACCGCCCGACGCCAAAGGGGCAGCAGCGGCGCGATCCGCGGATCCTTGATCAGCCAGCGGTTCTTGGCGAGCCGGGTTCCGACGATCGACGCCGCGCGCCGGAAATACGGCGTCATCGCCGGCTCGAGCTCCCAGCCGTCGGGCGTTTGCGGCAGGCAATCCCACGCACCGCCGAGCGCGATCAGGATCTCGTCGTTCAGGTCGCCGATCTCCTGCATCTCGTAGTAGCCCGCGGGGTTCGCCGCGTCGGCCGCCATCAGGCGCTCCGGCGCCCCGACGTCGAGACCGAGCGCCTCGAGAGCCGCGGCGATTGCCGAGGTTCCCGAGCGATGCATCCCTACGACGAAGACTCCCACGGCCACGGAAGCGTAATCGGCCCGACCACCGTCGTGGCAACGAGGTGACGGCTACCACGCGCGGGCTCGGGCGTTTCGCTGTAAAGGGCGCGAACGGGTTCGCGGCCCTACGGATCCCAGATCGAGAGATCACGGCCGAGCATCTCCGCGAGCCGCGAGATGTCGTCTGCGAAGTAGGAATAGAGCTCCTGGCGTTGCTCCACGGTCACCGGACTCGTCTCGTTCGCTTCCGCGCCGGGTCGGTCCCGGTGGCTGAAGCGGACCTGGCCGAGATCGGAGGGCACCCAGTCGGGCCGCGCCCCGACGTGGCGCAGGGCGCGGTCGTAGACGCGGCGCGGATCGTCGCCGACGTCGTCGTGGAGGACGACGAGGAGGTGGTCGCCGAACCGTTGCCGGAAGGGCTCCAGGCTCTCTGCGTACCACCCGCCCGAGATCAGCCCGAGCGGGTCGCGCTCCGCGCGCGTCCGGCGAACGATGTCGACGAGATCGGAGTCGCGCGGGAGCGCGTCGCGCGCGATGTGGTGCAGCATGGCCGAATGCGCCCGATCGATCGGGTTGCGGAGGATCGCGATCAGCCTCGCGTCCGGCACGACGCTGCGCACCCGCTCGGAGCAGATCGTCGGCTGATGGCGCCAGAACATGTAGCCGGGCGTCGCCTCGCCCACGATCGGCTCACCCGCCGAGCCTTCGAACTGCGCGCGGTACCACGAGACGCCGAGGTCGTTGTACCGGTTGCGATTGTTGAAGAACTCGACTTCGCTCGGGGCGACGTAGACGTCGGGATGAAGCCCGAGATTGAACCGAAGCCACCGCGTCGCACTCTTCTGCGCGCCGATGATCAGGAATGTGGGAAGCGGTGGCTCGCGAGAACTCGTCATTCCATGGATGTCTTGAGAGGCCGCAGCTGAACCGCACCGTGGCGAGAGCACTAACGTAGCGCGTCATGGGAGGGGACGGCGCGGGCGCGGCCGGGCGAACAAGCCTCCCCGACCTCTCCGTCGTCGTGCTCGCGTGGGACAATCTGCATTACACGCGAGCGTTCGTGGAGTCGGCCCGCGCCAACACCGACGTCTCCTACGAGCTGATCGTGATCGACAACGGATCACAGCCCGAGGCGGCCGATTACGCGCAGACGGCCGCCGATCGCGCGGTCCTCAACCCCGAGAACCGCGGCTTTGCTCCCGGGATGAACCAGGGTCTCGAATGCGCTCGCGGCGAGTACATCGCGTTTTGCAACAATGATTGTCTCCTGCCGCCGGCCTGGGCGTCACGACTCGTCGGCACGGCTCGTGCCCATCCGGGCGCGGGAATCGTCGTGCCGGCCATCACGGCCGCGTCGAACCCGGTGACGGTTCGGGCCGAGCCCGGCGTCGACATCTCGGTTCTCGATTCCTTCTCGGCACCACCGGCGGCCG
>DATCCI010000709.1:0-14453 GCA_036511415.1 Acidimicrobiia bacterium | reverse complement strand
GACCGTCGCGGCCGCGAGAAACCGACGACGCGAGATCTTCCCGGGCCCGAACGTCATGACGCCCTCGGGCACGCGGCGGAACCTCTGCGGGCGAAGCGGTGGACGAAACGGCGCGTGACTACTTGCCGGGCGGGGTGTACGAGACCGAGCGCGAGGCGGCCTGGTCGATCTCCTCGGGCGTGAGCAACACGGTCGTCTTCACCGCGGCCAGGCCGGTCGCGGAGACCGCGAGACCCAACGCCGCGGCCGCGACGTTGTCGGGTAGGTCGACGAGGACGACGGCATCGTCGCCGCCGAACGCGAAATGAAAGCTCTCCATCTTGCCGCCCAGACCCTCGACCGCCTTGCGAACCGCATCGGTACGCGCGGTGCCGCCGGTCTTCATGACGCCCTTGACGCCGTCCGCGCTGTACGCGGCAGTTACCAAGTACTTCGGCACGGTACAAACCCCCTCCCCGGCGACGCCGAGATCGTTCGGAGCCTCTCACCGCGTCGCGACGATGTCCACCCCGGCGTCTACGAGCGGCTGCGCTCGGATCGAAGTGATCACGGTTCGTCCTCGGTTGTAGGACCGTCGGACGACCGGGGACTCCGCTCGCGCTGGGTGTGAATGAGTCCGACCTCACTCGTGAGGATGAACGCGACCGCTCCGGCGATCAGCGTGGTCGGTAGGAGACGGAGCCCTCCCATCTCCGACACGATGAGGACGGAGCCGACCAACGTCTTGGTGACGCCGACATTCGCGGCGACCATGAGCCCGGCGCAGACCACGCCGACCGGCGCCGCCGCGAACGCATGGTGGGTGACCTCACCGACGGTTGCGCCGATGAAGAACAACGGAATGATGAAGCCGCCCGGCCATCCCGACGACACGGTGAGCGAAGTGCCGATCAGTTTCGCGACGACCGCGACGGCGAGGACGGTCAGGCTCAAACGCGTGCCGAGCACGTGGCCGGTCTGTACCTCGCCGAAGGTGAGGGCGTACGGCGACCAGATCGCGAGGAGCGCCAGCCCGAGGCCGCCCACGATCGGGCGGGTTGCCGCGGGAACGATCCCGAACAGCCGGCGCAATCCCAGTGTGAGGTACGTGAACGTCACCGCGATCACCGCACCGCCGATACCGGCCCCCACAGCCCACAGGAGGTCGACAGCGTGCAGCTTGTCAACAGCCGCGATGTGCCACGCGGGCACGAGATCCGCTCCGGTCACCACGACGTAGCACGCGTAGCCCGAGAGCGAACCGAGCAACGCCGGTAGGAGCGCTTCGGTGTATTCCATTCCTCGGCGATGAAGGATCTCGAGCGAGAACAGCGCGGAACCGAGTGGCGCGCCGAACAGGACCGTGAACGCGGCCGCCATCCCGGCGATCGTGACGCAGCGCGCTTCGTGAACGGGCAGGTCGCGCTTGCGTGCCACCCACCCTGCGAGCGTGCCGCACGTCGTGACGAGTGGCGCCTCGGGCCCGGCCGCACCGCCGGCCGAGATCGTGAGGAGCGACATCGGCACGAGCGACTGCAGTGTGCGTACCGCCGGAGCGGTACCCGACACGTGGATGTTGTCGACGAGCAACTCGACATCTCCCGGGCTGCCGAGCGCCCGACCGATGACGACGACCGCGACTCCCGTCCCTCCCAGGACGACGAACTCCGCGGCAGTGCTCCAGTGGTCCGGCCAGAGCGCGTGCTGCAAGACATGAAACGCCAGGAGGTAAACCGCCCCGATCACGCCACTCGTCAAGCCGACGAGGACGGTCGCGCCGAGCAGCGTCGGCGACATGCCCAAGATGCCGTGGTCGAAGAAGCGCCTGCCGAACGGCCGCCAAGACATATCGTAGTACGATATCCGTTGTGGCGGACGATCGCGACCCGAACCAGTCCTCCCGCGAGCCCGACGATCGCGACTACCGGCGGCTCCTCGAGCTTCGAACCGGTCTGCGCCGGTTCCTGCGGTGGAGCGAGCAACAGGCAACGCTTGTCGGCATCACGCCTGCGCAACATCAACTGCTCCTCGCGATCCGCGGTCACTCACCACGCGAGCCACCGACGATCGGCGATGTGGCCGACACCTTGATGCTCCGCCACCACAGCGCGGTCGGGCTCGTCGACCGCGCGGTGAGCGCGGGCCTCGTCCACCGGCAAAGCGACCCCGCCGATCACCGCGTCGTCCGTCTGCACCTCACGGCGCTCGGCGCGCGGCGCCTCCGGCAGTTGAGCGGCGCACACCTCGAAGAGCTCCGGCGCCTCGCGCCACGCATGCGATCCCTTTGGGCAAACCTCGACTCGAGCTGATGACTCCACGGAGCGACCGAGATGTTGCATACGCGCCTGTGTGACCTGTTCGGGATAGACCACCCGATCCTCAACGCGCCCATGGGCGGCGGTGACGCACCGGGCCGGCTCGCAGCCGCGGTGTCGAACGCGGGCGGTCTCGGTCTCATCGGGGGCACGACGATCGGCGGCGCCGAATGGCTGGCCGATCAGATCCGGATCGCACGCGAGCTCACCGATCGTCCGTTCGCGGTCGGGTTCATCAGCCATCTCCCCGGGGCCGCGGAACTGATGGCCGTCGCGCTCCACGAAGGCGTCCGGATCATCGCGCATTCGTTCGCCGACCCGACACCGTTCGTGCAGACCGCACACGAAGCGGGGGCGCTGGTTCTGTGCCAGATCCGGACGGTCGACGCCGCTGAACGTGCGGCCGGGGCCGGCGTCGACGTCGTGACCGCGCAGGGCACCGAGGCCGGCGGCCACACGGGCCGGATGTCGACCATGCCGCTGGTACCCGCCGTCGTCGATGCAGTCGCGCCTGTGCCCGTCGTCGCCGCAGGTGGGATCGCAGACGGACGCGGCATAGCCGCGGCGATGATGCTCGGCGCCGAAGGAGTCTGGCTGGGTACCCGCTTTCTCGGAACCCACGAGTGCGGCGTCTCCGACGCGTACAAGGCACGCGTCATCGAAGCGTCCGGCGCCGACACCGTGCTCACCGAGATCTTCGACATCGCGGCAGGCATCCCCTGGCCGGATGGCGTCTCGGGCCGCGCCCTGCGGAACCGCTTCGCGAATCGTTGGGAGAATCGCGAGGACGAGCTCCGAGTCTGGGCGACCCGACACCGAGACGAGTACCGGTCGCTCGGCGGCGACTCCGAGACCACCGAGAAGGCCGTATGGGCCGGCGAAGCAACGTCGTTCGTGCGAGGAACCGAATCCGCCGGCGAGGTCGTCCGTCAGCTCGCGGCGCACGCGGCCGAGGTCCTACGCGGCCGCCCGGCGAGAATCCTTGGAGATCGCTGAGCGCCGACGGCTGCCCGAATGTGCAACGGGGCGACGGCGTCCTAGGCTGCGCCCCATGGCTGGCAACAGGCGCGACGAGCGCCGGGGCGTCTCGCTCACCCGTGCTTCGCTGATTCTCATCGGCGTGGCCGTGTTGTGGGCCGGAGGGGCCGCAGGTTTCGGCATCGGATACAAGTTCGAGCAGGGCCATACGAAGTCGGCGGTCAAATCGGCCAAAACAAAGTCGAAAGGCAAGACGAAGGCGACAGCGGCACAGTTGCGTCTCCAGAAGGAGCGGACCTGTCTCGCCGGTCAAGGCCTCCACTGGCCGAAGATCACGGGCAAGTTCGGAACACAGGTGAAGACACCACCGCCCGGCGTAACCGAGGCCACCTACCAAAAGGCGCTGATCGCGTGTTACGCCGCCAGCGCGGCGAAGACCAACCGCGCGCCTCCGACGACAACCGGCGCGGCCGCCGGCGTCGGCTGAGGCGCGTCAGCACTCGCAGGGACCGAGCCCCTCGCACCGGAGTGCGCGATCGTTGGGTCGCCGCGAACGGAGGCATCGGCGTGCGACCCATATTCCACCTTTCGTTTCCGGTGCGCGATCTGCAGGAGTCCGTCGACTTCTACGTGCGACAGCTCGGCGCGCAGATCGGGCGTCGTAGCGAGTTGGGCGCCGACGCTTACGTGTTCGGCGCTCAGGTCACTCTGCAGAACGATCCGGCCGGTGTCATCGACCCGACGCCACGAACGCGACACTTCGGCGCGACCTTGCCCTGGGATGAGTGGGAGTCGTTCGTGAAGAGACTCGGCGATTCCGCGTACGTCGTCGAGCCGCCGACTCGTTCATACGTCGGAGAACCCATCGAGCAGGGAAAGATGATGATCGTCGACCCGAGCGGAAACCTGATCGAGATCAAGGCGTACCGGAACCCAACGGCGGTGCTCGGGCCACTCGCGGAGCAATAGTCGATAGTCGAGCTCGTTCGTCGACTCGGATCCGTGCGGCCGGCCGCGCTCGATCGATCGCGTCGGGCTCAGGCGAGCGCGACGCTGGGGTGGGGGCACGGCGTGTTCGCGGGCGGTGCGAACGCGGGCAGGTCGACCGCCTCGCGCCGGGTGCTGAAGTCGAGCGCCTCCGCCAGGTTCCTCGCGTTCGCATCGCGCGCCGTCATGGGCTCGAGCCCCCAGCGCCACTCGATCATCTTGAGGATCGAACAGTGCTCGTACGGCCCGTTGGTCTCGATCTTCTGCGGCGCGAACGGCCCGATCGCGATGCACGGCACTCGGAACCCGAGCTGTTTGTAGTTGGGGTGGGGGCCCGGGTTGGGGTTGACGTTGTCGTCGGTGACAGCCGGCGGTACAACGTGGTCGTAGAACGCGCCGTTCTCGTCGAAGTTGACGACGGACACCATGTGATCCCACTGCGGGCTGCTGCGTAGCGCCTCGTATACCTGGGCGAGGTAACCCTCACCCACTTGGATGTTGCCGTGCGGGTGGTAGTCGTTCGAGGTGCCGAGGAACTCGGCGAGCGTCGTGAAGTCGGGCTCGACGAACGTGACGTTCGGCAACGTTCCGGCCTTGGCGTCTTCGTAGAACTT
Source organism: Acidimicrobiia bacterium (assembly GCA_036511415.1). Classification (GTDB taxonomy): domain Bacteria; phylum Actinomycetota; class Acidimicrobiia; order IMCC26256; family PALSA-610; genus PALSA-610. The sequence continues at coordinate 9,580 of DATCCI010000709.1, read as the reverse complement.
GGCGATCGGGTACGTGATGTCGTCGTAGCGAGCCGACTGGAACAGGCCGGTCATCGGTTCGCCCCACTGGTAGTAGCCGCACGTCAGCCCGGCGCCGCGGACGCGGTCGAAGATGGCCAGGTCGAGCTTCGACGGCCGCTCCGCGATCGTCGAAGGATACGAGCCGCCGGTCTCGTCGACGTCGGTCGCGGCGCAGAGCATGTAGAAGCGGTTCGGCCACGTGGCAGCCATCAGCGAGCAGTGGTAGCTGTCGAAGAGCGTGTAGCTGCCGGCGAGAGCTCCGAGTATCGGCACCTGTGCGCGATCGTAGTAGCCGATCGGAAAGTGGTCGCCCGTGGTCTGGGTCCGCAACCACCCGTCGCACTTGCCGCCGTTGTACTGCTTGACCATCGACCGCCAGTCGTGCGAGGGGTCCTTGTCTCCGCAGGCCTGGAAGTCGTTGCCGAGGGCGTATGTCGGTGCCGGCCGACTGTTGAGGTCGGGATAGGTCAGCCCGCCCTGCTTCCCGTTGGCGCCGGGCACCCAACCGAGGAGGTGGTCGAACGACCGATTCTCGAGCATGAGCACGACCACCGTGTCGAACGGTGCCGTCTTCGGGTCTGGGAGCAGCGATTTTGTGCTCTTCGACGTCGTGCTGCTCTTCGACGTCGGGTTGCGCTTCGAGTCGTCCGACGACGAGCTGCAGCCGCCGAGCGCGAGCCAGGCGGCGCTCGCGGCTGACGCGGCCAGGAACGACCGACGCGTGAGGTCCGTCACCTGGTCCACCCTCCGATGGTCGAGAACCGCTCCGCGCCTCCTCGTCGCACGGTACTCGCTCGTTGGAGTTCGATCGAGGCTCCGGACCCGATTGCAGACCTCGAGCTTGCGGAACAGCCGACTCAGTCGTTGCGAGCGACGACCGCGGCAGGGATCTCACCCGCCGCGATCGCGTCGAGGAAGATCGCGTGGTCGCGTTCGCTGAGATCGGCGTAGACCTCCGCGAATCGCGCGATGGCGCTACCGAGCTTGCGGCCCTTGCCGCAATAGCCGGCGATGACGGCCGGATCGAGTGAGCGGGCGTGCGCGCGGGCCAATGTCGCGGCGCAGAGCTTCGCGTAGTGCTCGAACTCGTCGGGCGTGGAACCTTCGATCTCGATGCCGCCCTTCATGTCGCGTAGTTGACGGACGTAGAACTGGTAGCCATCGCCGGTACTCCAGCCGAGGAACAGATCACTCGTCGCCTGCATCAATCGTTGTCCCTCGACGACTCTCCGGCCCTTGTGGTCGTACTCGCTCGCTCCGATGAACGGCGCGAGCACCGAATCCTCGGCTTCTTTGACCTGCAAGATCAACGGGTCGAGCCCGGCGCGGCCCTGTCCGACCATGACATAACAACGCGTACCGACCGAGCCGACGCCAACGACCTTGCGCGCCGCGTCGACGAGCTCGAACTCGGAAAGCAGGCGTCGTCGATCGTCGGACAGTGTCTCCGCGTAGCCCTCGAGGAACCCGAGCACGGAGGTCATCGAGATGTCGGCCAGGTGCTCGACGACGGGAGGATCGTCGACGATTACGCGTCGTCCGTCGCGCACCTGCGTCAGCTTCTCGAACGCACGCAAGTTGGTCCGGCGCCTCGCCTTGTCGACCGCGCGGGCCGCGCTCCTCCGCATCGCAGTGTTCTTGATGTCGCCCGAGACCTCTACGGCGTCGACGTCTGCGTACCAGACATCGAGGGTCGAGAGTTCCGCCAGTTCGCTCAAGTAGGTCGCGTACTCGCAAACCGATCCCGCCACGATGCCGCGCTGCAGTTGTGTATCGAGACCGAGCGACCGCGCCGCGAGCACCACACTGGCCGCGAGGCGCTTCAGGTCCCATTCCCAGGGTCCCGGCAACGTCTCGTCGAAATCGTTGATGTCGAAGACGATGCGGCGCTCCGCCGACCCGAACAAGCCGAAGTTCAACAGGTGCGCGTCGCCGCAGGCCTGTACGTGAACGCCCGTCGACGTCGTTCGCGCAAGGTCAGCCGCCATGACCGCCGCGCCGCCCCGGTAGAAGGTGAACGGGCTGGCCGCCATGCGCGCGTGCCGCAGCGGGACCAGGTCGGGGATCCGGCTCGCGGCCTGGCGCTGCAGGATTGCCACGGGATCGCGCTCGGCCGGCGGGCACTCCCCGTGCGCGTCGAGCGGGACGCGCTCGCGCAGTGAGCGCCCAAAGTCACGTAGCTCGCCGCGTCCACGGCGCCCCAGGCGCGTCACGGCCGCCACCGGCCCCACGTCGGGTTGGGATACGTCGGGTTGGGATACGTCGCGTTGGGATACGTCGACCATGCGGCACCAGTGTCGTCCAAGAGCTCGAACGGCGCACGCCCGCGCGGGCGGGCCTCGCAGGGGCGGTCGTCGCGTTCCGCGCGTCGTCGCGAGCGATCGTTTGCCGGATCGTCACCCAGAGTTGTCGTATCGGCAGCTCAACGTGCCTCGCGCGGGTGCTTGCATGGCACGCATGGAACCACTCCCGCAGGACGTGGCCGGTCGCGACCACGAGCTCCGGTACATGCAGCGCGGCGACGACCTCGGCGCCCTCCGCTACCTCTGGTGCGTCGAGCGCGAAACGAGCTACGGCACCTACGCCAACGCGGTCGGAGTGACCCGGCAGGCGGTATGGCTCGCCGTACGCGGGCACGCGCGGCGGACGGGGAAGCCCAAGCGCGGTCGCCCGCTCGGGAACGCCCGGACGACGCCGCTGTGCCCCGACTGCGGCGAGACGGACCCGAAAGCCTTCCACCGCTGCAAGAGTCGGCGCAGCGGCCGGCAGACGTACTGCAAGACGTGCGCGAGTCGGCGGTACAGCGCCGGGCGCGCGGGACGCGCCCGCGCGAAGCGTCGTCACGTCGACAGGGTCTGAGTCACCGAACAGGTAGCGCCGGCCTAGTCTGAATGCGCGATGAGCTGGGATGTGATCGCGCACGGATACCGGCTCGCGGAAGCACCGACGCTCGACATCGACGGATCACTCGTTTTCTCGGACGTGCTCGGCGGAGGCGTCTACCGAATCGATGCTGCCGACGAAGTGACCACGGTGGTCCCGAAGCGGCGAGGCGTCGGCGGCATCGCGATCCACGCAGAGGGCGGGATCGTGTGTTCCGGACGCGACTTGATACACGTCCGCGAGGGCTACGAGCAACGCACTGTGCTCCACATCGACGGTGTCGCCGGATGGAACGACCTGGGCACCGATCCGACGGGTCGCATCTACGCCGGCGCGTTGCGCTTCGCCGTCTTCGATCCAGAGGCCCAAGTCGTTCCCGGTGAACTCTGGCGCATCGGCCCCGACGGCAATCCAACGATCATGTTCGGCGACGTCGTGCACGCAAACGGGGTCGCGTGCACGCCTGACGGCCGTACGATCTACCTCAGCGACACGCGTCGACAGCGCATCATCGTCTTCGACCTCGCACGCGGCTCCACACGCCACATCGACGTATCCGCGCTCGGACACCCCGACGGGATGGCGCTCGACGAGAACGGCGCGGTGTGGGTCGCGCTCGTGACCGGCGGAATCGCGCGCCTCACACCAGACGGCGAGGTCGACGGGAGACTGGAACCGCCGTCGGCGTTCACAACCAGCGTGTGCTTCGCCGGACGCGATCTCTACGTCACGACCGGCGGCCACTCCGATCACACCGAACTCCGCGGCTGTGTGCTCCGTACGACCGTCGGCGTCGCCGGCGCGCCGGTCGCGCTCGCTCACGCCTAGAAGGTCCCGCTGATCTTTTCTTTCGATCGCGGTGAACCGGCGCGGGGTCGAGCACGTATCGACTAACCGTCACAGCGCGTGGGCCGAGGAGTTCAGCTCGATCCGGACCGGCGGGCTGCCACTTGCGTCGTTGAGGAGGCCGAGATGGGGTATCCGCGGAACCACGAGACGTCACGATTCGGGCCTGACCGATGGGGCCGGACGCGAGGGTTGTTGAGGCCGGGCGCGGTTGCCCTAGTGCTCGCGCTGACAGTGTCGTTGGCCGCGGTTTCGACGGCGAGTAGCGCGGCAGGCGCGACCACGACATTCCTCAGTGGTGTCACAACGTTGAGCACGATCGCGTCAACAGTGCCGACGAGGGGTGACGTCAACCCGTACGGGGTCGCGGTGGTCCCGACCAGTGTCGGACGGTTGGTCGCGGGCGATGTGCTGGTCAGCAACTTCAACAACGGCCGAAATCTGCAGGGCACGGGCACCACGATCGTCGAGGTTTCTCCAGGCGGGACCCGGAAGGTGTTCGCCCGTATCGATCGCGACGGAGCTGCGGGACGCGCCTGCGGTGGCGTCGGGCTCACGACCGCGTTGGCCGTGTTCCGCGAGGGCTGGGTCGTGGTCGGCAGCTTGCCAACCACCGACGGCTCCGCGGCCACTGCGACTGCCGGGTGCCTGTTCGTGCTCGACAACTCCGGCGCGGTCGTGCGCGTCATCCACAACAAGAAGATCAACGGCCCGTGGGACATGACCGCCGTCGATCAAGGTGACCGGGCCGTGCTGTTCGTCACCAACGTCCTCAACGGCACGGTCGCGGCCGCGGGCAAGGTCGTCAACCGAGGAACCGTCGTGCGAGTCACGCTCTCCCTCCACCGCGACGACGCCCCTCGTGTTCTGGGCGAGACGATCATCGGGTCTGGGTTCGCGGAGCGCACCGATCCCGCCGCCTTGGTTGTCGGTCCCACCGGCGTAGCTCTCGCAGCCGACGAGACTCTCTACGTCGCCGACACAGTCACGAACCGGATCGCAGCGATCCCCGGCGCGCTCGACCGCCAGCACAGTGCGCTCGCCGGTGCCGACGTGAGCGCCAACGGCGCCCTCATGAGTCCACTCGGCCTCGCGCTCGCACCGAACGGTGACATCCTCACCGTCAACGGCGGAGACGGCAACATCGTCGAAACGACTCCACGCGGCGCACAGGTCGCGACGAAGACTCTCGACCGCAGCGGTACACCCCCCGGTGCCGGTGCCCTCTTCGGCCTCGCCGTCGCGCCCGACGCAACCAGCCTCTACTTCGTCGACGACGCCACCAACACGCTCAACCTGCTCCACTGACGACCCGTCGACCGGCAAGCCTTCGCGTCTCGTGGCAGAGTGGGCGTCGCTCGGAGCATGATGGTGAGATGAGGTGACCGACGGAAATCGGGAGCCGCGTCCGGACGGGGGAACTTCGAAGGGAGCCGAGTATGGGGTTCGCGCGGATCGAGGTCGAGCCCGTAACCAACGTGTTGGGTGCGACGGTCCGGGGCGTCGATTTGCGCGAGCCGCTCGATGACGAGACGGTTGGCGAGTTGGTCGAGGCGTGGCTGGAACACAAGGTGTTGTTCCTACCCGATCAACCCGTGAGCCGCGATCAGCACAAGCGGTTCGCTCGCTATTTCGGTGAGATCTATCGCCATCCGTTCCTCAAGGACGTCGGCACCGACCCCGACGTCGTCAAGCTGTACAGCGGCGGCGACACGGGCAGCCGGTACGTGGCCGAGGGATGGCACACCGATGTGACGTTCGCACCCCAACCTCCGATGGGCTCCATCATCCGCGCGCTGGAGGTCCCCGCGTACGGCGGTGACACGATGTGGCTCGACCTCGAGGCTGCCTTCACCGGGTTGTCGGCGCCGATGCAGGAGTTCGCGTCGTCGCTGACGGCTGTGCACGGCGCACCGCGTGCCGCGTTCATCCCGGACGACAAGAGCGGCGACGTCATCACGAGTCGCCATCCCGTCGTTCGTACGCACCCCGTGAGCGGCCGCAAGTCGTTGTTCGTCAATCCGGGCTTCACGCGGTACATCAAAGGGCTGACGCCGGTCGAGTCCGAGACGCTCCTGAAGATGCTCCACGCGCATTGTCAGCGTCCCGATTATCAGGTGCGCACCCACTGGCAACGCGACACGATCGCGATGTGGGACAACCGCTGCACGCAACACCGCGTCGTGGCCGACAACCTCGACGCGCTGCGCAAGATGGAACGCATCACCCTGCAAGGCGACACACCGACCCGATAACGCCCGTCCTCCGAAATGAAGTGCCGATCCGGGACGCTCCAACTAGGGCGTGAGGCGGTAGACCCTGGTCGCGGTGTCGAAGAACATGGCGTCTCGTTCGCTGCGGGAGAACGGGGCGGCGATCTTCTTCAGTCCGTTCCACAGCACGCGATACGACACCGACATCCGGTCGACCGGAAAGTTCGACTCGAACATGCAGCGGTCGGCGCCGAAGCACTCGATCATGTGGCGGTAGTAGCGGCCCTGCGCGGCGACGAAATCGTCGGAGGTCGGCGGTCGGTCGGCCAGGTGCCATCCGAAGCCGTTGTCGGGCATCGCCAGCCCGCCGAGCTTGGCGGCGACATTCTCGCAGCGGGCGATGTCGGCGATGTCGCGCTTCCAGTCCTCGAAGATCGCGTCACGTTGATCGGCATAGCGCCCGACACCGATCGGCGTGCCGAAATGGTCGAGGATCATCATCGTGTCGGGCACCGCACGCGCGAGCGCGAGGAACTCGCGGTTCTGGTAGTGGTAGTGCCACGTGTCGTAGGTGAGGCCACGCGCGCCGAGTCGCGCGACGCCGGCGCGGAACGCGGGATCCTCGAACAGCCCTTCGGGCGCGCCGCCGGCAATCAAGAGGCCATCCGAAGGTTCGGCGCGCGCCAGCGCGTCACGGATCCCCCGGAAGATTCCGCCGCCCGCTTCGGTGTGCGCGTCGAGGACCTCGTCGAGGTTCGGCAATCGCAAATCGGCATGTCCGACGACGCCGCGGATCAACCCGCCGCTGCGCTGCGCCTCGGCGGCGACAAACTCCGTCTCTCCGACGGGCGCGAGCGCGGCCGGGCCGTCGGTGCGGTAGGCGGCCCGGCACTCTATGAACACGGTTCGTTCGATCTTGTGCCCGCTGCCGACGTCTTCGAGAAGATCGGCGAGGCTGTACGGCAGTGGTCCGTCGGGCCAGAGGTGATGGTGCGGATCGACGACGCGCTGCTCGGGATCGACGACCGCCTCGTTGACCTGCGCGCGCCACTCGCGGGAGCCAGGAGTCGGCGTGCTCACGGTCGGGAGTTGTACCAGCCCGCACACCACGCGTCGAAGGCTCAGCTCAGAGTCGCCAATTGCTCGTCGGTGACTACGGGATGGAGTTCGCCGCGTTCGAACCGCCAGGAGTGTCCACAGGAGTCGCAGACCAACCGTCGTTCCGCGGGGTTCCCGGCCCGGTGGAGATAGGGCCAAACGCATCGGGGGCAGTGACAGGCAGGACTGCGGGTGTTCCTCGGGCGGGGAGAAAGGAAGGGTTCGACTCTCATCACGCACCTCCCATCGGTAGCTGCCCCGATCGTGCGCGTCGCGCTCACGGGTTTGTAGGGCCGAATGGCCCGATCTGGTGCCGGGTCAGACGACGTTGCGCTAAAGACGTGCTCACCGCGCTTGGTACCACGGCACGAACGCACCCCCGTTGGGGTGGCCGTCGGCGGGATATATGACCGAGCCCTTGATCACGAACCAAGGAACCGTCGACTCCCCGGCCGGGTGATGCTTCGTCGGGTATGCCGCGTCGTCGGTAACTCGGAAGTGTGCGAGCGGCGACGAGCCATCCGGGTGCGTGCGGGTGCAATACGCGAACCCTGCGGTGATCGCGTACCACGGGTCGGGGCCTGCGCCGTTCGGATGCCCGTAGACCGGATACCAATGGAGCACGCCCCAGTCAACGGCCCGACGCCGATGCGGGGGTAGAGCCAAAGGTCCCGACTCGGCGATGTCGGCGACGTCTATACGAGTGACACTCGGTCGCCTGCTCCGAAGACCCCGGCGGACTCGACGACTGCGTACACGCCGGCACACGGGTAGAGACCACCGGCCACGTCCACCCGGTTGTTTCGCGCGAGTGTTCGCAGGATCTCGGTGTCTTTGGGGAGGTCGCCTTGCGCGAGTGTGGTCATGACGCAACGCGGATCAGGGAGGAAAACCGCGAGCCGCACGTCTTCACCGATCTGCAACGAGCGGCCGGGCCACTCGTTCTCGATGAAACCGTCTGCAGGTGTGTCCACGACGACGTTCATGCGGAATCGGCGCTCGTCGAAACGACTTTCAGGACGCAGCGTCTGTAAGCGGGCAAGGGTCGAGGTCGTGAGCACCGAGACGGGGAACAGATCGAGGAACGAACCGGCCGGAACCGGCGACGGGATCCCGACTTGGGCGAAGAACGTCGCTCCCAGCCTCGATTCGGTGACGGTGTCGCGGTGCCCCTCGGGATCGAGATCCTCGACGTCGGGGTGATACTGGTCGATCGTGAAATCGTCGGGAGCGGCGCGCTGGAGCGTGACCTCGCACCCCAAGAAGCTGGAGAGGGTCGCGTCGGCATCCCGGGCGTCACTGGTGACCTCGGTGCCGTCGGGCAGCGTGATGCGTACCGCCGGTGGCTCGTCACCTGAGCCCGAGGTCTCGACGAATACGGCGCGACAGCTCAAGAGCTGCGTTCCCAGACGCGGGTTCTTGGCGCTCAACACCTTGCCGGTCTCGGTCTCGACGAGCGCGTACGCGCGATCGCCGGCGAGCCCGTGTTCCGTCAACTCGGCGTTCGTGAGCCGCTCTCCCTGCATCGATTTGACCGGGAACCGCGACAGCGTCGCGACCGTGCCGACCGTCTCACCCATCTGGTCGTTCATGCGCCGCACAATACGGACGGCCGAACGAAACAGCAATGAACCAACCTCGACGGCTCGCAGCGCCGAGGCAGGCGAACGCATTGCACGATGTGCTCGCTCCGTGGTCCGATCGGGTCATCCACATCGAGGTGATCGCGCGACCACCGGTCGCGTACAGCCTCGGTCTGCTTGCAGGGGTTCTCGGCCGCGACGCCGAGGCCGACGACCACTTTGCAACCGCGCTCGAGGTCGCGTCACGCATGCAAGCCCCATTGTTCGCGGCGATGTCCCGCGTCGAATGGGCGGCGTTGCGGCTCGACCGCGGCCGAGGCGATCCCCACGAGGCACGCGCGCTCGTGAGCGACGGGCTCGAGACCGCCGCCGCGGCGCGGGCCGGCGGGATCGAGCGTCGCGCCCGCGCGGTGATCGCGCGCCACTTCTGACCAGCACCGAACTCGACGCGCCGCTCGCGGGCGACGCTCCTATGGCATCCTCGTTGAGAACGATGCAGATCCTCCTTCAGGGGTTCGGGTTTACCGCAGGATCGCCTCGAGGGCTGCCGCGTCAGACGAGACGACCGGGGGCTTCGTGGTTCGAATGTCGAACGGACGGGTCGGCTGCACCACGACATTTGCACCCGTTCAGATCCGCGTAGCCGCGAAGCTCACGGATCCCTTCGCGAGGATCAAGGCTATGAGGCGCCAAATCTGATATTCCGTTACGTGTGCTCGGTGGATTGAGAGACGAACGGTGAAGTTCTGCACCGTGATCGCGCGCAACTACACCGCGTACGCTCGAGTCTTGGCGGCGTCGCTTCGGCGCTCGCATCCTGGTGCGTCACTCAGCGTTCTCGTCCTCGACGATGTCGACGCGGTAATCGACGATGCGATCGAGGACTTCGAGGTGGTTCGTCCGGCCGATCTCGAGATCGACTCCCGCGAGTTTCAT
>DATCCI010000708.1:0-2864 GCA_036511415.1 Acidimicrobiia bacterium | reverse complement strand
CGCCCGCACGGGCGGCGGGAGCAGCCGCCGCTTCTGGTAGAAGCGAATGGTGTCGACCGAGAGGTCGGCGCGCCGGGCGAGCTCCTCCACCCGCCACTGCTCGGTGGCCGGCTCGGTGGCCTGCTCGGTCGACTCCGTCGTCACGGGCCCGATTCTAGGAGTGTTCACTCCCGCGGTTCCCATTTTTGGCACCAACAGTTGGGCGCGAAAGGTGGCCTGAGCGTGCAGTTTCGGTACCAACAGTTGGGCGCGGAAGGTGGCGTGAGAGTGCAGTTTCGGTGCCAACAGTCGGTGCGGGACGGGGGGGAGGGGTTAGGTGCTGCGCCAGACGGGGGGGCGTTTCTCGGCGAAGGCGGTGGCGCCCTCGACCGCGTCTCCGCTCTCGAAGACGGGCATCATCAGCTCGATCGTTCGCTTCCAGCCCTCGTCCTCGCTCAGCTCCGCGGCCTCGCGGACGAGGCGGCGGGAGTTGCGCACCGCGATGGGAGAGTTCTCGCCGATGCGCTCGGCGAGCGCGATCGCTTCGTCGACCACCCGGGTCGAGGGCACGACGCGGTTCACGAGCCCGAGCTGCAGCGCGCGTTGCGCGTCGACGGGATCGCCGGTCATCGCGAGCTCGAGCGCGATCGCGAGGGGAACGCGTTTGGGGAGACGGATCAGACCTCCGGCCGCAGCCATGAGCCCGCGCTTGACCTCGGGAATGCCGAATCTCGCGCTCTCGGCCGCGACGACGAGGTCGCACGACAGCACGATCTCGAAGCCACCGGCGAGCGCGGCCCCGTTCACCGCGGCGATGATCGGCTTCGGGAAGTCGCGTGTCACGATGCCCGCGAAGCCGCCCTTGCCGCGCGCGATGTCGTTCGCGTTTCCCTGCGCGACCACCTTGAGATCGGCACCCGCCGAGAACACCTCCCCGCGACCGGTCAACACGACCGCACGCAGCCCCGAGTCGGCCTCGACGTCGTCGAGCACCGTGGCCATCGTCCGGCTCACCTCGGGGCTGATGGCGTTGCGCGCCTCGGGGCGGTTCAGCGTGACGAGCGCGATCGGCCCGCGTCGTTCGAGCTCTACGAGTGCCATGGACGGCGACCTTAATCGTCCGGCTCAACCCGCCGGCCCGGTCCAATCGCCGTGGTCCAACTCGTCCAACGGGGTGTCGAGGGAGCTCGTGATGCCCGGGCGCACCAAGCGCGTGCCGACGAGCGCGGCGGCCATGACCGCGCCCGAGCCGAGTGTGGTCGCGCGCAGGCCGATACCGTCGGCGATCTTGCCCTGGATGACTGCGCCGAGCGGGTACAGCGACCCGAGGATCATCGTGTTCACCGAGACGACACGGCCGCGAATGTGCGCGGGCGCGCGCAGCTGGGCGATCGTCGAGAACGTCGAGAGCGCGCCGAGATAGAGCGCGCCGACGACGAGGAGGGCCAGCGCCGACAGCGCGACGTCCGGCGCGTACGCGTAGGCGGCGAGCGCGACCGGCAAGGCTCCCATCAACGAGACGAGCAGCCGGCGGGGCCCGTACCTTTGCACGAGCGCGCCGAGGAGCAGCGCCATCGCGACCGCGCCGATGCCCTGGGCGGTGATCAGGACGGGTGTTCCCACTTTGCCGTTGTGCAACACGTTCTCGGCCATCGCCGGTACGAGCGCGATGAAGGGAGCGGCAAGGAACGTGTTGAGGCACATCGCGGCCGCGTTGACGCGCAGGCCGCGCTCGTTGCGCACGAACCGAAAGCCCTCCGCGATCGACCGGAACAATTTCTGGTCACTTGCATGCGCGCCGGGTTTCGGCAGCGCGAGTGTGAGGAGTACCGCGATCACCGCGAAGAAGCTCGCGGCATTGACCGCCTCGGCCCAGCTGTAGCCGCCGATCGCGATGACGACTCCCGCGAGCACGGGACCCACCACCCGGCCCAGGTTGTACTGAGCCGACGACAGCGCGATCGCGCCGGGAAGGTCGCCGACCGGGACGAGGTCGGGAAGAATCGCCTGGAACGCAGGAAAGCCGAGCCCGGCGCAGATCCCGTTCCCGAACACGATGAGCGTGAGTATCGGTGCCGACGGATGCCCGACCGCGAACAGGACGGCGAGCAGGGTTGCCAGCCCGGTCTGCACGATCGTGGTCACCATCAGCAGCCACTTGCGGGGCAGCCGGTCGGCGAGCGCGCCGCCGATCGGGCCGAAGAAGGCGATCGGGACGAATGCGGCGGCGGCGATCGTCCCGGTCCACGCCGCCTCGTGCGTGAGCTTCGTCACGTAGACGCCGAGCGCGAGCGTCTCCATCCACGTGCCGATGTTCGAGACGAACGCACCGGTCCACAGGCGAGCGTACGGAGGATGGCGCAGCGGCGCGATCGCGTCGAACCGGCGCCGAACGGTGGTGCCGGCTAACGGTTCCGCCACTGCGGCGCCCGCTTCTCCAGGAACGCACGCATGCCTTCGTGCGCGTCGTCGGCCTGCGCGTTGTCGACCATCACGGAGCACGCGATGTCGTACGCGGCATCTTCGCGGAGTTGGTCTTGCGCGTAGAACGCGCGCTTGCCGAGCGCGAGGACGTACGCGCTCGAGCTCGCGATTCGTCGCGCGAGCCCGTCCACCTCGGCGTCGAGGCGGTCCGCGGCCACGACGCGATTGACGAGCCCCCATTCGAGCGCGGTGCGCGCGTCGATCATGTCACCCGTGAACAACATCTCGAGCGCCCGCTTGGGGCCGATCGAGCGAGCGACCGGAACCATCGGCGTCGAACAGAACAAGCCGATGTTGACGCCGGGCGTAGCGAAGCGGGCGACGTCGGACGCCACCGCGAGGTCGCACGCGGCGACCAATTGGCAGCCCGCGGCCGTCGCCACGCCGTGGACCTTGGCGAT
>DATCCI010000707.1:0-7069 GCA_036511415.1 Acidimicrobiia bacterium | reverse complement strand
CCGTTGCTGCAACGCGATCGTGACCGCGGTGACCGCGGCGACTTCCTCCGGGGTCAAAGCGGCGTGTTCCCGTGCTTGCGCGACGGAAGCTGCTCGCGCTTCGTGCGCAGCATCTCGAGGGCGCGGGCCAGCATGCGGCGTGTGTCGCGCGGGTCGATCACGTCGTCGACGTAACCCCGCTCGGCGGCCTGGTACGGGTTGAGGAAGCGGTCCTCGTACTCGAGCATCAGCTCGGCGCGCCTCGACTCGGCATCGGGTGCCGACTCGATGTCCTTGCGGAAGATGATGTTGACGGCCCCGTCGGCGCCCATCACCGCGATCTCGGCCGACGGCCAGGCGAACGCGATGTCGGCGCCGATCGACTTGGAATTCATGACGACGTACGCGCCCCCGTAGCCCTTGCGGGTGATGATCTGCACGCGCGGTACCGTCGCCTCGCAGTACGCGTAGAGCAACTTCGCGCCGTGGCGGATGATCCCGCCGTACTCCTGGTCGGTGCCCGGCAGGAAGCCCGGCACGTCGACGAAGGTGACCAACGGGACGTTGAAGGCGTCGCACGTGCGCACGAACCGCGCCGCCTTCTCCGACGCGTCGATGTCGAGACACCCGGCGAGCACCTGCGGCTGATTGCCGACGATGCCGATGACGTGGCCGTCGACCCGCGCGTACCCGCACACGATGTTCATCGCCCACAGGGGGAACACCTCGAAGAATTCGCCGTCGTCGACGATGTCGGCGATGACCTTCTTCATGTCGTACGCGCGGTTGGACGAATCGGGGATGAGCCCGAGCAGCGCGTCGCACGAACGGTCGGGATCATCGGTCGTCTCGAAGTGCGGCGGGTCCTCGAGGTTGTTCGACGGCAGGAACGACAGGAGGTAGCGAACCTGCGCGATGCAGTGATGCTCGTCGTCGGCGACAAAGGTCGCAACGCCCGACTTCGTCGCGTGCGTGAGCGCGCCTCCCAGCTCCTCGTGCGTGACCTCTTCACCCGTGACGGTCTTCACGACGTCGGGGCCCGTGATGTACATGTTCGAGACGCCCTTCACCATGAAGATGAAGTCGGTCATCGCCGGTGAGTAGACCGCGCCGCCCGCGCACGGCCCGAGCACGACCGAGATCTGGGGGATCACACCCGATGCCTTCACGTTGCGGAGGAAGATGCCGCCGTAGCTCGCGAGCGAGACGACCCCTTCTTGGATGCGCGCGCCTCCGCCGTCGTTGAGTCCGACCAGCGGTGCCCCGGTCGATTCCGCGAGATCCATGACCTTGTGGATCTTCTCCGCGTACACCTCACCCAGCGCGCCGCCGAAAATCGTGAAGTCCTGGCTGAAGACGAAGATCTTGCGGCCGTCGACCGTGCCCCAGCCGGTGACTACGCCGTCGGTGAGCGGTCGATTGTTCTCGATCCCGAAACCGTGCGCCCGGTGGCGGGCGAGCATGTCGAGCTCGACGAACGAGCCCGGGTCGACGAGCAGTTCGATGCGCTCGCGGGCGGTGAGCTTGCCGCGCTCGTGCTGACGCCGGACCGACGCCTCGTTGCCGGGCGTGCGCGCCTCTTCTTTGAGCTTGGCGAGTTGCTCGAGGCGCTCGTTGATCGGGTGAGGGGTCTCGGACATGGCGCCCAGGCTAGTTCGCGACCCGTCCGCGGGCTCACGCGTCGGCGGCGAACTACTCCTGGACGAGCTCGATCAACGTCCCGAATGCCGTCTTCGGGTGCACGAACGCGACGGTCGTGCCGCGGCTGCCCGGACGCGGTTGTTCGTCGATGACCCGATGGCCGTGAGCCTTCACCGATTCCAACGCCTGAGCGCAATCGGCGACGCGATAGCCGACGTGGTGGATCCCCTCGCCCTTCGCCGCGAGATACTTCGCGACGGTCGAGTCGTCGCGCGTCGGCGTGAGCAGCTGCACGTAGGAGTCGGCGACCTTCAACATCGCCTCCTCGACCCCGTCGCGCTCGATGATCTCGCGATGCTCGACCTCGCAGCCGAACGTCTCGCGGTAGTAGTCGATTGCAGCCTCGAGGTCGTTGACGGCGATCGCGACGTGATCGATCTCGGTGAGCAACATGTCCACGATTGTACGACCGGTCCTCAGCCCGCCATCCGGCGGAACAGCGTGATCTGGTCGATGTGACGTTCGCGCGTGGCCTCGTCGGTCACGCCGAGCCCTTCTTCGGGGGCGAGACACAGCACCGACACCTTGCCCTCGACGAGATTGTGGTGCACCTGCAACGCGGCTTCACCCGTCTGATCGAGCGGGAACACCTTCGACAGCGTGGGGTGGATCCGAGCCTCGCTCACGAGACGGTTCGCCTCCCACGCCTCGCGGTAGTTGGCGAAATGGCAACCCTTCAGCGTCTTCAGGTTCATCCAGAGATAGCGGTTGTCGTACTCGATCTTGAAGCCCGACGTCGCCGCGCACGTGATGATCATCCCGCCGCGCTTGGCGACGAAGACCGACGCGCCCATCGTGGACCGGCCGGGATGCTCGAACACGATGTCGACGTCGCGCCCGATCAGGCTGCGGATCTTCTTGCCGAAGCGCAGCCACTCGGCGGGGTCCTGCTCGGTGTCGTCGGCATTCCAGAACTTGTAGTCGTCGGCACGACGGTCGATGACGGCCGCGCAACCCATCGCGCGGAGCAGCTCCGCGCGACGCTCCGACGACACCACCCCGACCGGCGTCCCGCCGCCGTTGATCACGTACTGGGTCGCGTACGCGCCGATGCCGCCGGTGGCACCCCACACGAGCACGGCCTGACCCTGCGTCATCTGAGAGCCATTGGGACTGACGATCATGCGGTAACTCGTGGAGTTGCACAGCGCGTTGCACGCAGCCTCCTCCCAGCTCAGGTGCGCGGGTTTCGGCATGAGCTGATTCGCCTTCACGACCGCGATCTCGGCCAGCCCGCCAAAGTTCGTCTCGAACCCCCAGATGCGCTGGTTCGTCGCCATCATCGAGTCGTCGTGCGCGGAGGGGTCCTGGTCGTCGACGTGCAGGCAGTGCACCGTCACGACGGCGCCGGGCTTCCAGTTCCGCACCGCCGAGCCCACCTGGAGCACGACGCCGCACGCGTCCGATCCGATCACATGGAATGGCTGGTCGTGACGCTTCCCCCACACGCTCTCGCGGCCCAGGCGCTTCAGGAACCCGAACGTCGGCAGCGGCTCGAAGATCGACGTCCATACCGTGTTGAAGTTGATGGCCGATGCCATCACGCCGACGAACGCCTCGTCCGGCGCCAGCTCCGGAAGCGGGAACTGCTCGACGTGAATCGACTTGCGCGGGTCCTTCTCGGCCGATTCGAGGCCCGCGAACATCTCCTGCTCGTCGGCCTTCACGAGCGCGCCTCGCACCGTCTTCGGGATGGGCAGTGCCGCGATCTCCTCGCCCGGCGCATTGCGGAGGATGGCCTCGCGAATGGCTGCGATCTCTGTCGTCATGCACGTGAACCTACCGGCCAGTAGCGGAACCAAACCACCCCTCCCTACACTGAGCCCACTTCGACAGCAAGGAGCCCCCCATGACTGGTTCAGTGATCGTCGGATCGGCTCGCACGCCCATCGGCAAGCTCTCGGGCGCGTTCGCGGGACTGAGCGCGACCGACCTCGGCGGCGTTGCCATCAAGCGCGCGCTCGAGCGCGCGGGCATCGGCGCCGAGCAGGTCGACTACGTGCTCATGGGTCAGGTCTTGCAGGCGGGTGCCGGCCAGATCACCGCGCGCCAAGCCGCGGAGAAGGCCGGAGTACCGATGACGGTCCCGGCGATGACGCTGAACAAGGTTTGCCTCTCGGGCATCAACGCGATCTACCTCGCCGACCAGATGATCCGCGCCGGCGACGCCGAGGTCGTGATCGCCGGCGGGATGGAATCCATGACGAACGCTCCCTACCTGCTGCCGGGCGCGCGGGCGGGTTACCGCATGGGCAACAACGAAGTCGTCGACTCGATGATCAGCGACGGCCTGTGGTGCGCGTTCGACGCGGTACACATGGGCGCGGGCACCGAGAACTACGTCGGCCAGGTGGGCAACATCACGCGCGAGGCGCAGGACGAGGTCGCGGCGAAGTCGCACGAGCGCGCGGCCGCCGCCCAGAAGGAAGGGCGCTTCGCGGACGAGATCGCGCCGGTGTCGATCACCCAGCGCAAGGGCGACCCGGTGGTCGTCGACACCGACGAAGGCGTGCGGCCGGGAACGACGACCGAGTCCCTCGCCGGGTTGCGTCCCGCGTTCTCGAAGGACGGCACGATCACCGCCGGCAACGCGTCGCAGATCAGCGACGGTGGCGCCGCAGTCATCGTGACGAGTCGGGCGAAGGCCGAGGAGCTCGGCGTCACTCCGCTCGCCGAGCTCATCGGCTACGGAATGGTCGCGGGGCCGGACACGTCGCTGCTCACGCAACCCTCACGTGCGATCAAACGTGCGCTCGAGGCGAACGACATGACGGCGAGCGACGTCGACCTGTTCGAGCTCAACGAGGCGTTCGCCGCGGTCGGGATCGCGTCGATGCGCGACCTCGGCATCAGCGACGACATCGTCAACGTGAACGGCGGCGCGATCGCGCTCGGCCACCCCGTCGGCATGTCAGGAGCGCGCGTCGTCCTCACGATCATCAACGAGCTCCGCCGGCGCGGCGGCGGTGTCGGCGCGGCCGCACTGTGCGGTGGCGGCGGCCAAGGCGACGCGGCGATCATCCGCACGCTGTAACCGCCCGCCTCGTAACCCGGGGGCGCCGTCGTGCCGGCACGAGGCGCGGCGAGTCGGTCCGCGTTGCCTAGCGTGGGTCCATGGTGCCGGAGCTGCGAGCGCGGGGTATCGGGGAGATCCTCGATTCCGCGGTCTCGCTGTATCGGGCGCGATTCACGAGACTCGCGCTCGTCGCCGCGGCGATCGTTGTGCCCGTCCAGCTCCTGAGCGCGCTGGTTCTGCTCTCGGCTCAGCCCGACCGTTTCACGCTCGGCGTGACCGGGTCCGTCACTCCGCAGTACGACTCGAGCTCGTTCGCGGTGCAGCTGGCCGCGCTGGTTGTCGTGGTGCTCGTCGGCGTGCTGTCGACGGCGCTCATCGTGGCCGTATGCACGCGTATCGTGGCCGATGCATACATCGATCGGACCTCGGAGACGCGCGACGCCGTGAGAGCGGTGCGCCCCCGCGTCTTCGCGATCGTCGGCACGAGCCTGATCGTCCTCGTCAGCGAGGCGATCGGGTTCGCCTTCTGCCTCGTCGGCGCGCTGTTCCCGCTCACCCTGTTCGCGGTCGCAGTGCCCGTGCTGATCCTCGAAGGTGTCGGGGTCTCCGCGGCGATCGGGCGATCGGTCACCCTCGCGAAAGCGCACGCGATGCACGTCTTGGGGCTGGTGCTCACCGCGCAACTCCTCGCCGCAATCCTCAACGGCGCGCTGGCCGAAGGTGTGAACCTTCTGGTGCGCACCGGTCGGAGCCCGGTTGCGGCCGTGATCGGCCAGAGTGTCGCGAGCACGATCGCGGGCGTTCTCACGACGCCCTTCGTCGCAACCGCGATCGTCGTGTTGTACTTCGACCTCCGCATTCGTGACGAGGCCTTCGACGTGCAGCTGCTCATGCAACAAAACGACGCGCGAATCGCCGCGTGACCCCGGTGCGTGCCGCAGCCGCCGTCGATCCCTCCGTCGATCCCGATGCCGCTCGCCGCGCCGCGCAACACATTCTGTCCGACCGCCGCTTCCGGCCGAGCTCGACTCCGCGTCCGCTGCGCGGCCCGCTGCGTTGGTTGGGCGATCGGATCGAGAGTGCGTTCGGACCGCTCGGCCGTTTGCTCCGGCTGGTACCGGGCTGGACCTGGCTCGTCGCGCTCGCACTGGTGGTCGCCGCCGTCGTATGGATCGTGGCGCGTCGAGCGCGAAGGCGGGCCGCGCGCGTGCCGACCCGCAAACCGGTTCGAGGGGCGCCCGACGACGGCGAAGACCCCGACGAGCTGGAGCGCGCCGCCGACGCGGCCGAACGCGGCGGCGACCTCGCCCGCGCGGTGCGGCTGCGCTTCCGCGCCGGGCTGTTGCGCCTGGGCGATCGCGGCGCGATCGCGTACCGGCCGTCCGTGACCACCGGCGAGGTACGGCGAGTGCTCGGCTCGAACCGGTTCGACGGGCTGGCCGGTACTTTCGAGGCGGTGACCTACGGAGGTCGCTCGGCCGACCCGCCCGACGTCGACGCCGCCCGGCGCGAATGGCCGAACGTGCTCGAAGAAGCCGGACACCGGTGAGCGCACGCCGCGACATGATCGCGTCCGACACCGCCGCGGTTCGCTCCAGCTCGGCCGTTCGCCGCCGCTGGATCGCGGTCGCGATCGTGGTCGGTGGCCTGGTCGTCGTCGACCTCCTGGCGCAGGGCCTCGACCGCGCCGTCGGCGGTGACCAACCCGGTGGCGCGACGGGCTCCTCCTACGCGACCGCCGGGGGCGGGCTCGCGGCGTACAGCTCGTTGCTCTCGCACTACCACTACGGCGTCGAGCACCAACGCGGATCGATCGCACAACAGCAGCCAGCCACCGACGCGACCATGTTCGTGCTCGAGCCGAGCGATCTGACCGTCGACGACGCCGCGTCCCTGCTGCAGTTCGTGACCGCCGGAGGAAGGCTCGTCGTCGGCGGCGAGTCACCGTTCTATCTGCGCAACCTGCGCGACACCGCACCGCAGTGGCAACCGGCCGGAGCGACGTCGTGGACGGAAGTCGATCCCGCGCTCGGCAGCGTGCGCGACGTCGAAGGCGCGGGAGTCGGATCGTGGTCGTCGTCGGGCAGCGGCCGCGCGCTCGTCGGCCGCGACGGCTTCGCGCTCCTCACACGCGATCAGGTCGGCCGGGGCGAGATCTTCTTCCTCGCCGACGTCTCCCCGCTGGAGAACGCGAACCTCGCGACCGCCGACAACGCCGCGTTCGGGCTCGCGCTGGCGGGTGGCGACGCGCGTCGCCCGGTCGTCTTCGCCGAAGGGGTGCACGGCTATGGCGCGAGCCGCGGTCTCGCCGCGATCCCGGATCGCTGGAAGGTCGCCTTGATCCTGGTCGCCGTCGCCGCGCTCGCGTTCGTG
>DATCCI010000706.1:0-9404 GCA_036511415.1 Acidimicrobiia bacterium | reverse complement strand
CCCACACCTCGACCTGCGGCAGCTCCGCCGCGATCGCAAGCGCGATCGCGCCCGAGCCGGTGCCGATGTCGGCGACGGCCGAGTGGGGCGTCGGTTCGACGAGCGCGATCCGGCGCCGCGACCGTTGCAACCCCGAACGCGCCGCCTCCTCCAACGCGACCTCGACGACATACTCCGTCTCCGGTCGCGGAATGAGCACGCGACGATCGACGAAGAGGTCGAGGCCGCGGAACCCCCACCCTCCCAACACGTACTGCAACGGCTCTCCCGCGATCCGCCGCCGCAGCATCTCGCGCAACTCTCGCTCGGCGCGCGCCGGCGCCACGACATCGGCGATCGCGGGCCACTCTCCGGCCTCGGATCCGGACACGTGTTCGAGGAGGTACCGGACCTCGGCCTCCGCGGTGCCGATACCCGCGCCGGACAGGTCGCGCCGCGCAATGGCGCGCAGCTCGCGCCAGGTCATCAGGCCGGCGTCACTCGCCACCGAGCTGCCGGGCGCGTTCGACGGCCGCGAGCGCCTCGACCACGTCGTCGAGCTCCCCGTCGAGCACACGGTCGAGTGAGTGCAACGTGATCGGGATGCGATGATCGGTGAGCCGGTTCTCCTTGAAGTTGTAGGTGCGGATCTTCTCGGAACGTCCGCCGCCCTTCACCTGGCCGCGCCGCGCCGCGCTCACCTCGGCGTGCTGGCGGTCCTGTTCTGCTTGCAAGAGGCGCGCGCGCAGGATGCGCATCGCCTTGTCCTTGTTCTGGAGCTGGCTCTTCTCGTCCTGACACGTCACCACGAGACCCGTCGGCTTGTACGTGATCCGCACCGCAGAGTCGGTCGTATTCACCGACTGACCGCCCGGGCCGGTGGCGCGGAACACGTCGACGTCGAGATCGTTCGGATCGATCTCGACGTCGATGTCCTCGGCCTCGGGCAGGACGGCCACCGTCGCCGCGCTCGTGTGGATGCGTCCTTGGCTCTCGGTCACCGGGACGCGCTGCACGCGATGCGGTCCGCCCTCGTACTTGAGCCGGCTCCAGGCGTCGTCGCCTTTCACCAGGAACGTGACGTCGCGATAACCGCCGTGCTCCGACGGCTGGCTCGACAGCACCTCCGTCTTCAGGCCGTGGCGCTCGGCGAACCGCAGGTACATGCGGTAGAGGTCGCCGGCCCAGAGGTTGGCCTCCTCGCCGCCCTCGGTTCCCTGGATCTCGATGATGACGTTGCGACCCTCGTTGGGATCGTGCGGGAGGAGCAGCTCCTTGATCCGGGCCTCGAGCGCCGCGCGCTGTGCCTCCTTGTCGGCGAGCTCGGACCGCCAGGTATCTCGCTCGTCCGGATCGGTGACGCTTTCGAGCACCTCGCGGGCGTCGTCGACGTCCTGCGACAGCTTTCTCCACTCCGCGTACGCCTCGACGACCGGCTTGAGCTCCTGCTGGCGCCGGCCGGCGTCTCGAGACGCGCGCCGGTCGCCCGCGGCGTAGATGCGGGGGAGGTCGGCCTCGAGGCGATCGAGCTCTTCGGAGAGCGCGGCGAGCTGTTCGAACATCGGTTCGGAGGGTACCGGCACCGCGAGCAGTGACTAGCTGTATTGCCCTGGCAGGTTGCCGACGTGGTTGATGGGTGGGCCGCCGATGGCGGTGTGGTGTCGGTGATGGTTGTAGGTGTGAAGCCATCGGGCAAGGGCGCGGGTTCGTTGACCGTCTGAGGTCCAGGGTCGGGCATACGCCCACTCGACCTGCAGGGTTCGGTTGAAGCGCTCGATTTTGCCGTTGGTTGCTGGCCTGTAGGGCTGGGTGAAGGTGTGCACGATGTGGCCGAGAGCAGCCGCGAATGCGTCGCTTCGGTAGCAAGCACCGTTGTCGCTCAGGACGCGTTCGACGACGATGTCGTGGTCGGTGAAGAACGCGAGTGCGCGGGTCATGAACTCGGCGGCTGTTCTGCCTTGTTCGTTTGCGAGCACTTCGCTGTAGGCGAGGCGCGAGTAGCCGTCGATCGCCGAGTGCACATATGCGTAACCGAGGCGCGCGTTACGGGTGCGACGGTTGTTTGGCCGTGCGGTTCGACCATGGACGCGCCAGCCGCCACCTCGGGGTATGCGACCCAGTTTCTTGATGTCGACGTGGACGAGCTCACCGGGCCGGGACATCACGATCCGGCGGATCGGCGCTCGGGTCACACGGTCGAGATGATCAAGCCGGTTCAGCCCGTGACGGCTCAGCACACGATGCACTGTCGAGGCTGGCATCCCCACGATGCCCGCGATCCGAGCGGGACCGAGTCCCCGATCCCGGCGCAGGCCGATGATGCGACGCTCGCGACTGGGTCGCGTTTGATGGGGTGACCGGTGCGGCCGGGACGATCGATCCTCGAGCCCGGCACGACCATCAGCTTGATAGCGCCGCCACCACACATAGGCACGATCTCGGGAGATCCCCATCGACGCGGCCGCTTGCGCCACCGGCCAACCAGCCTCGATGCGTTGACACAAACGAAGACGCCCTTCGGGCGTGAGTGGAGCGTTACGGTGCACAAGAGCCTCCGTTGCGAGTGGGTTGCCTGCTAGCTCCACACTCGCTCGGAGGCTCAACTCATCCGCGGACCCGTCAGCAACGTCCATGGGCACTACAACTAGCCGCTGAATCTCCGACGTCCCCTCAAATATCGTGTAGCTCACTTTGCTGCGTAAGGGGGGTAGTGGCACGTCCGCTGAGCAGGCCTGACTCGGTCTGCCGATCCGTGGAGTCCGACGAGTAGCCGCGAGTTGTAGGGATGAAAGTAGGGGCGGGCTTCGTCGCGACTCGAGCGCAACGACTTGAGCCCGGCCGGTTCGCGAGTGCGACAATGCGCAGTGTGAGCGACCCGAAGCTGCCCGTCGCGCGCGTGCGGATCTTGGGCGGTGTGCACGCGGTCGCGGGCGATGGATCGCTGATCGACCTCCCGAGCGTGAGCCAGCGCCGGCTGCTCGCGATCCTGGCGCTGCACTCGCCTCGCCGCTTGCGTTCGGAATGGCTCGCCGACGTCTTGGACATCACTCCGGGAGGGCTGCGTACGTCCGTGTCGCGCGTGCGCGCGGCGGTAGGCACCGGCATACTCGAGACAACGAGTACCGGCTACGCACTCGTAGGCGACGTCGATGCGGCGCTGTTCTGCCGCGCGGTCGCCGATGCTGCGGACTCCGACGATCGAGTGCACGCGTTGCAGCAAGCGCTCGCGCTGTGGAACGGTCCCGCGCTGGAGGAGTTTCTCGGCGAGGAATGGGCCGACGGTGAGATCGCGCGACTGACCGAGATCCACGCGGGCACTGTCGACGATCTCGCAAACGCACTGATCGAGGCGCGGCGGCCCCCGGACGCAATCCCGCGGCTCGAAGAACAGATCACTCGCTATCCCTATCGCGACCGTCCACGCGGGCTCTTGATCCGCGCGCTCGCGAGTGAGGGACGGCAGGCCGATGCACTGCGCGCGTTCCAGCAGTACCGATCACTGCTCATCGACGAGTTCGGCACCGATCCGTCGCCCGACGTTGCCCGCATCGAGCGGCGAGTCGCGACGGGCTGGGATGGCATCGAATCCGCATCCGCCCCCAGCGCGACGCGGGAGACCGATGATGCCGCCGAGGTGGTCGACGTCCCGCTCGCGAGCATGCTGGCCCACCGCATCAGGCTCGTCGGGCGGGCCGAGGAGCTCGAGGCGCTCGCGAGCGAACTTGCGCTCGCGCGGACGTCGGGGTTGCGATGCGTGGTGCTCAGCGGGGAGGCCGGGATCGGCAAGACGACGTTGCTCGCGGCGTTCGCGCAAGCGAGTGTGTCGTCGGCGCGCGCGACCGTTGCGTACGGACGTTGTGACGAGAACGGTGTGCCGCTGCAACCGTTGCGAAGCGTCCTCACCGCCTGTGTCGAGCATGCCCCGGTCGAACTTCTGACCGAACACGTCCGGATATACGGCGGTGAGCTGCTCCGCATCTGCCCGTCACTCTCGTTGCGTGTCACGACAACGCCACCGGCCACGGCGTCCGATGACGCGACCGAACGGTTCCTCGCGTTCGAGGCGGCTTCGGACCTGCTGCGCCGGATCGCTGTCGCGCGGCCGTTGGTCGTGATACTCGACGATCTCCAGTGGGCCGAGCCGACGGCGCTCCTGCTCCTCCGTCACCTCGCGCCTGCGCTCGCCGGCGCGCCGGTCCTGTTCGTCCTGAGCAGCCGCGACTCGGGCGAGCACACGTCCGACGGTTTGCGACTTGCGCTCACCGAATTCGACCGGGGCGAGACGCGGCGGCTGCAACTCGTCGGTCTCGACGGGAACGAGCTGAACGACCTGGTGTCCGCCACGTTGAGCATCGCCGACACCCCGGAGCCCGCGCAGATCGTGAAGACCCTACGCGCGCAAACCGCCGGGAACCCGCTGTACGCATCGCAACTGATCCGGCACTGGGCAGAGACCGGCTTCGATCGCGACGGCGACCTCGACACCGTGCCCGCGAGCCTGCGCGATGTCGTCTGGAGTCGCGTCAACGCCCTCGGCGCAGACGCGACCGAGGTGCTCACCGCCGCGTCGGTCCTCGGCGTCGACTTCTACGAAGACGTCCTGATCGACATGGTGGGACTGCCCGAACCGGTCGTGATCGACGCACTCGACGCCGCGACGCGCGGCGGTCTTCTGATCGACGCCGGCTCGGTCCGGCGGTCGCTGCGCTTCGTGCACGCGCTCGTCGCGAATGCGTTGTATGCCGACGTAGGGCCCTCTCGACGCGCTCGCTTGCACGGGCTCGCGGCACGCGCGTTGGAGAAGAGCGTCGAGGAGCTGCCGCCAAACGTGGTGGTCCAACTCGCGCGCCACTCCGCGCTCGCCGGGTGGCCGGACGAAGCCCGACACTGGTTCACGCGCGCCGGCGATCACGCACTCGATCACCTCGCACCTAGTGAGGCGGCGCATCACTACCGGACGGTGCTCGACATCGCGATTGCGCTCGATCGGCCCGACGCCGAGCGCGCCGACGTGCTGGTCCGCCTCGGAGACGCCCAGCACCGCGCCGGCGATAAGCGGGCACTCGACACGCTCGCCGAAGGCGCGCGACTCGCGCAACGCAGCGGCGCGCACGAGGCGCTTGTTCGCGCCGCACTTGCGGCCGACCGCGGTTTCATGCGCCTCGACGAGGGCGCGCCGGAATACCTCGCGACGATCGAGGCGGCGCTCGCGGTCACCGATCCGGCGGACGTTGCGACGTATGCGCGCCTGCGTGCCCTGCTGGCGCGCAGCCTGGTGTACACGCCCGATGCCGCGCGGCGGGTTGCCGCCGCGCACGAGGCACTCGAGCTCGCGACTGAGCACAGCGACCCGACCCTGCTCGCGCAGGTCGCGCCGGCTGTGTGTTACGCGCTATGGGGAACGGGACGGCGTGAGATGCGGTCGCGCGTCGCCGCGAGCGCGATCCGGGCCGCGAAGAGCGCCGGCGACCCGAGGCTCGAGTTCGGCGCACACGTCTCGGCGTACAACGTCGCGGTCGAAGTCGCGGATCATGTCGTCGCGGCACGCAGTCTCGCCGGTCTCCGCGCGATCGCACACGCAGTCGGCGAACCGCGGTTGCGGTGGACGATGGGTCTCTACGACACCTTCGACGCAACGATGGCCGGGCGGCTCGACGACGCCGAGGCCCTCGCCACCGCGAACCTCGAGCTCGGCATGCAGATCGGCGTGCCCGACGCCTTCACCCTCTTCGCCGGACAACTCTTCGTCATCACATCCGATGGCGGCCGCGCCGAAGAGCTGCTCCCCGTCATCGAACAGGCCGCGATAGACAATCCTGCTGTTCTGCCCTTCAAGCTTGCATACGGCATCATCTGCGACACGGTCGGGCGCCACGACGTCGCGCGCGACATCTTGCGTGAAGGCGTGGCATCGCGCTTCACCGAGATCTCGGTCGACAACGTCTGGATGACATCGATCATCGGTTACGCGGTGCTCGCGATCGAGCTCGGCGATGTCCAAGCCGCGGCATATCTGCGTCCGATTATCGAACCGTTCGCGGATGAGGTGGCTTTCAACGGCGTGACGAGCCAAGGCCCCGTGGCTGCTTACGCGGGCCGACTTGCATCGCTGCTCGGCGACCACGACGTTGCCGAGGAGTACCTGCGTGCTGCGCTCGACACCGCGACCGCGTTCGGATGGAAGTACCCCCGGGCCACCACGCTGTTCGCGCTTGCGCAGACGCGGTACCGCCGGAACGGTGCGCTCGACCGCGAGTGCGAGGCCTGGCTTGGTGAGGCATCGGAGCTCTGTCGCGCCGGTGGCTTTCGCGCTTCGTTGCCGCGGATTGAGGCGCTTGCCGCGGTCAGCGCTCGATGAAGACCTGCACCGAGTCCGGCCGCACACCGTCGTGGGTCATGGCTGCGACCGCAGTCGGCGAGCCCATCGCCTCCTGAAAGAGCTCCATACTCGCCACTTCCACGATCAGCCCCACGCGGTTCGTCTGCGCGGGGTCGATGAACGTCCGGACCGTGATGCCGAGCGGGCCGAAGACCTCATGACGCCTGGGCGACTCGAGCCAGTGGTCGACGTCGTCGACCTCGTGGAAGATCAGGATCGTCCTCACACCAGTCCCTCCTCGAAGCCGGGGCGTCGCTCCGGGAGTCCGACGATGCTCGACCGGCCGCGTCATTTGCGCGTCACGACCGGATTGCCCTGACCGCGCCGACAGGCCTGCGACCGGGGCGCCACCCGGTGACGCGCGAGTGACGCGTCGTCTCGCGGATGATCCCGGCGGAAGGTGCTGCTGCGACGCCCGGGAGGCCGCCATGCCCGCGATGACTACCCACCGTGTCCGGCGATCACGAGCCGTACTGGCGGCGGTCCTGTGCGCGGCCGGCCTACCGGTCGCGGCAATTGTCACCGCGTCCAGTGCGGCCGGCGCCGGGCCGGCGTCCCCGACTGCCTACGTGGTCAACCAGATTGGGCAATCCGTGACTCCGGTCGACGTCACGACCAACCAGGCCGGTACCGCGATACCCGTCGCCCAGAATCCCATCCAGGACGCGATCACGTCCGACGGCGCGAAGGTCTACGTGCTCAGCGCGTACCCGGGCGTGGTGACGCCGATCGACACCGCGACCAACACGCCGGGGACGCCGATCCCCGTGGCCGACAACTCCAGCGCGCTCGCGATCACGCCGAACGACGCGACCGTGTACGTGGCCAACGTGGCGAGCGGTTCCGAAGTCGGCGCCGTCACACCGATCGACACCGCGACCGACACCGCCGGGCCGGCGATCACCTTCCCGGCACCGAACAGTCCGAGCGCGATCGCGATCACGCCCGACGGCACCACTGCGTACGTCGCCACGACCAACGGCAACGTGTACCCGATCGACACCGCGACCAACACCCTCGGCGCCCCGCTTGCCGTGGGATCGTCGCTCACCGCCATCGCGATCACGCCCGACGGTTCGCTCGCGCTCGTCGCCGACGCCGCCAACGTGGTCACGCCGATCAACCTCCTGGCCCACGGTGTGGGCGCGCCGATCGCGGTCGCCGGTTCCCCGTCGGCGATCGCAATCACGCCCGACGGTGCGAGTGCGTTCGTCGCCACGAGAGACGGTGGAACCGTGCCGATCACGATCGCGACCGGCACGGCCGGGCCGGCGATCTCGACACCTGGGATCGCCACTGCGATCGCGATCACGCCCGACGGCACCACCGCGTACGTCGCCGACGAATTCGGCGACACCGTCTCTCCCGTCGCCGTGACGACCGGGACGGTCGGGACTCCGATCGCGGTTGGAGACCTTCCGCTCGGCATCGCGATCTCGCCCGATCAAGCGCCGGTCGCGCACATGACCGTGACGCCCGCAGCGGCGCCCGGCGCGACGTCGAGTTTCGACGCAACGGCGTCGACGGTGCAGTACGGCACGATCACCTCGTATGCCTGGAACTTCGGCGACGGCGTCACGGCCACGACCGCGACCCCGACCACGACCCACATCTACGCGACCGGGGGCAACTACCCCGCGTCGGTGACCGAGACCGACTCGGCCGGCACCTCGACCGCGCGCGTGTTCACCGGTCAGACGATGAGCCGCAACGGCGGCCCGCAGGCCACGGACACCGCGACCGTCTCGATCCCGGGCCCCGCGGCGTGGACCGCGTACGTCGTCAACAACCTCGACAACACCGTGACCCCGATCAACCTGGCCACTCTCGTCGCCGGTCCGGCGATTCCGGTCGGTGCCGGCCCGGACGCGGTGGCGATCACGCCCGACGCCAGGACCGTGTACGTGGCCAACGGGGACGCGAACTCCGTGACCCCGATCAACACCGCGACGAAGGCCGCGGGGCCGGCGATACCCGTCGGTTCCGATCCGGTCTCGATCGCGATCACGCCGGACGGAGCCACCGCGTGGGTCGCGAACACGGGCAACAGCACGGTGACGCCGATCAACGTAGCGACCAACACCGCGGGCGCACCGATCACGATTGCCTCCGGCGCGAACGGCGTGACCATGTCGCCCGACGGCACGACGCTGTACGTCACCGGAGACCCGGACATCACGCCGATCAACCTGGCGACCAACACCATCGGTGCGTCCTTCGTCAACGTCACCAACCCGCGAGCGACGGCGATCACCCCGAACGGCGCGAAGCTCCTCACCGCGAACTCCAACAACTTCGTGACGGTGCAGGACACGGCGACACATAGCCGGGCCACCGCCACGCCCGCCGGCCTCCCCCTCGCCGGAGACGTGGCGATCACGCCGAGCGGCGCGACCGCCTACGTCGCGTACTCGGCACCCGGGGAAGGCGGCCTGATTCCCATCGACATCGCCTCCGGCAACCCCGGCGCGAAGATCAACACCGGGAAGACGGGCTTCGGCGCGGCGATCACGCCCGATGGCAAGACCGCGATCGTCACGAACCTCTTCGCCCACAGCGTCACGCTCGTGTCGACCGCAACGAACACCGTGGGCGCGACGATCCAGGTCGGCACCAACCCGTTCGCGGTCGCGGTGACACCCGACCAGGCGCCGACCGCCCGTTTGCATATCACCCGCGCGCCGCTCGGGCAGGCCGCGACGCTCGACGCGTCCGCGTCGACCACGCCGTTCGGGACGCGTACGGCGTACGTATGGGACTTCGGTGACGGGACGAAGACGATCACCTTGTCGCCGACCACGCAGCACGTCTACAACGAGGCCACCGACACCGCCTCGGTGACGGTCATCAACTCGGCGAACACATCGACCGGGCGGACGTTCACCGGTCGGACGGTGAGTAACAACGGCGGCGCGAGCGCGACGGCGTACGCGTTCGGATCGTTCGCCGGCAGCGGCCCGGTCGTCAGCTCGGTGCTCCCGGCGGCGGGCCCGACCGGCGGCGGCACCCAGGTGACCATCACCGGATCGAACCTCACGGGCGCGAC
>DATCCI010000705.1:0-5101 GCA_036511415.1 Acidimicrobiia bacterium | reverse complement strand
CGACGCCAGCGCCGAGATCCAGGCGGGATCGGGAAACCGGTTGCTGCCTATGGCGCTCCTCCCCGCGTGGGACATCGACCTGTGCGTGCGCGAGGTGCAGCGGGCCAAGGACATGGGCCTGCGCGGCGTGAACCTGACCTCCGACCCGCAGGACCTCGGCGCACCCGACCTCGCGAGCCCCGAATGGGATCCGGTATGGGACGCGTGCAGCTCGCTCGGTCTGCCGGTCCACTTCCACATCGGCGCGAGCCTCACGACGATGAACTACTTCGGGACCTACCCCTGGGCCGCGCACGACGACGACACCAAACTCGCGATCGGTGGGACGTTGCTCTTCATCGGGAACGCGCGCGTGGTCGTGAACATCATTTGTTCCGGCATGCTCGACCGCTTTCCCGACCTCAAGATCGTCTCGGTCGAGAGTGGAGCGGGCTGGGTGCCGTTCATTCTCGAGGCGCTCGAATACGAGATGGAGGAGAACGCACCGGACCTGAAGTCCCGTCTCTCGTTGACGCCGAAGGAGTTCTTCCAGCGCAACATCTACGCGACGATGTGGTTCGAACGAACCGACCTCGCCAGTGTCGTGAGACAAGTCGGAGAGGACAACATCTTGTTCGAGACCGACTTCCCGCACCCGACGTGCCTGTACCCCGATCCGCTGAAGACCGCCGCGAGCAACATGCGAGAGCTGAGTCCGGCCGCCCGGCGAAAGATCCTCGGAGAGAACGCGGCGAAGCTCTACGGCCTCTGAGCCCACCGCTCTACTCCGGTGCAGCTCGGCGATCAGTGCTCGAGGAGCGCCGGCGCGAGCTCGCGCCAGTCGGCGCGCGGGAGTTCGTCGTCGGGTCGGATCACCTGGACGCAGACATGATCGGCTCCCGCGTCGCGCATCGCGCGGACTCGTTTCGTGATCGTGTCGACGTCGCCCCAGGCCACGATCGCGTCGACGAGACGGTCGCTCCCGCGATCGGCGAAGTCGTCGTCTGTGAATCCGAGCTCGCGTAGGTTGTTCGTGTAGTTCGGCAGGCCCACGTAGGTCGCCGTGTGCCGGCGCGCGGTCGCGCGAGCGGACGACGGATTGCGGTCGAGCACGACTGCGAGCTCGACTCCGATCATCGGACGGGTTCCCAGGATCTCGCGGGCCCGAGCGACATGCTCCGCCGGAACGAAGTACGGATGCGCGCCGGCGGCACGATCGCGGGCGAGCCCGAGCATTCTGGGCCGTAGCGCCGCGAGCACGCGTGCGTCGGCGGGGAACGGAGCCGCGGCGCGATCGAGGCGGTCGAGATAGTCGACCATCTTCGCGAACGGCTTCGCGTAACGGCCGGGATGCTCGTGATCGATCAGCGGCGCGTGGCTCACCCCGAGACCGAGCAGGAAGCGGCGCTGCCAGTCGGGGCTCCACGACGCTCGACGCTGCGCGATCTCGTCCGGTTCGTGCATCCAGATGTTGAGGATGCCCGTCGCCGCGACGATTCTCGTCGTCGCGCGCAACAGATTCTCGACCGCGGCGAGGACGTCGCCCCCCACATCCGGGATCCAGATCGCGTCGTATCCCAGCTGGTCCAGCTCGGCGGCCGCCGCGGCGATCTGGCTCGCATCGCCGTAGCGCAGCTGAGCCGACCATATGCCGGTGCCCGCAAGTCGCATTGCGCTCCCCCGGTTGGTGCATTCCCGGTTGGTGATCGGGCGGCACGCTAGTGCGAGCCGCCGGACGTATGGTCTCGGCGCGGGCACACTGACGTGCCGGGCCGCAGTCAGCGAGGGAGGTACGCCGTGGTTCTGGTGTTGTTGCTCCCCGTCGTGTTCGTCGGTGTCGCGCTGGTCGCCGCCGTCGTGTGCGTGCGAGGCAGTTCGCTCCGCATCACGACCGCCGGCGTCGAGATCCGCAACTACCCGCAGGCCGCGAAGCTGATCCCGCTCGCTCAGGTCGGACGCTTCGAAGCGACGACGCCGGCCGGCAACTTCAAGAGCCTCCGGCCCGCGACCGCGGTGCTGGTCCTGATCGACGGCTCGCGCCTTCCGGTGCGAACGGTGACGGCACCCGACGCCGGCCACGGGATCGCCGCCCTCAACACGCGCGTCGAGTCGCTGCGCCAGGGCAGCTGACGAAAGTGCCGCGCCGGGAACCCAGCCGTGTTCGTTTGCGGCTGGTCGATACCCTCGGTGCATGACCGGCGTCGAGGTGTTCGTTGATCCCAGTTGCCCGTGGGCGTGGATAACGTCTCGATGGATCAAGGAGGTGGCACCGCAACGAGATCTCGTCGTCACGTGGCGGTCGTATTGCCTCGAGATCCGTGACGACTACGGCGTGGCGCCGACCATGCCCGAGGACCGCCGCGATATCGCGATCGCGGCCCATGCCCTCTCGCACCGGATGCTGCGGATCTTCGAGGCAGCTCGGGCGCGATCGGGAGAAGAGGCCGTCGACGCGCTCCTCACCGGCTGGGGCCACACGTTCTTCGTGAATGGCTCGGCCCGCGACGACACGGTGCTGTCGGAGTGTCTCGCCGCGTGTGACGCCGATCCCGATCTTCTCGAAGCGGCCGGCGACGAGAAGTGGGACGCGCCGATTCTCGAATCGATGAAGGTCGCGTACGCGTTCGGCGGACCGAAGACCCAGACTCCGACGATCGTCGTGCGCTCCGACCCGCCTCACGGCTTCAAGGGTCCGGTCATGGCGCCGGCTCCGACCGGCGCGGCCGCAGTCCGTCTCTGGGATGCAATCGAGGTGATCTCCTGCGAACCCGGCTTCTTCGAAATCACGCGGCCGCGCGTCAACCCGCCGCGCATCAGCCACTGACCAAGGTCGGGTCAGCGGAAGCTGTAGGTAGCGATCGTCTGCGGCGCGATGTGCACGACCCACGCGCCGGTATCGGTGCGGGCCGGTTCGGTCGTCGGCGAGAGCTGGTCGGTGGACGAGGTGTCGACCGCGTCGCGGACGGTCTCCGGCACTCCGGGCAGCGCGAGACCGAACCTCGCTTCGGTCCGGCCTTCGTTCCACGCGACGACCGTCCAGCCGGCGCCGTGCTGGAACGCCATGACGCGGACGCCTTTGGGCGCGCCGCTCACGTCGTGACGGGTCGCGCCGGGACGCACGTAACGGCTGAACTGTCCGAGCACGTAGAAGCGTTTCGTCGCAAAAACGCTGGTGATGCCGTCGGTTGCGAACTTCTCGTCGTAGTACAAGAGGCCGTCGTTGAAGCCTTTGTTGTTGACGCGCGTCACGCACGGCGGATCGGCTTTGGGATCGCAGCCGATCACCGGCGACAGCGCGGTCCACCAATACCAGGCGCTATCACCCGCGATCGTGAAGTCGTCGTAGATCTGGTCGGCGAGCCACAGGCCTTGCGTGATCGTCGGGTCGTATTGGGCGCCGAAGCTCGCCGCGACGCCACCCGATCCCTTGTAACAGCAGATCTCGGTCATCCACGTCGGCGTCGCGAAGCGCTTGGCGATCGGCGGGAGGAGCCGGCGCAAGGTGTCGTTCGGGAAGTCGTACGTGTGGTGCGCGATCGCGGCCACGTATCGGGCCGTACCCGGTGCGGCCAGCCACCGCGGTGCTTCGTCGGCGAGGATCGCGTCGGCGGTTGTCTCGTCGGCGATGACCTTGGCGTAGGGCGCGCGCCGTGCGAGCGCGTCACCAAGCGCGCGGACGACGAGTGCCCGCTGCGCGACTGGAACCCCCATGCCCTCTTGGCCGCAGTCGCCGAAACTGTTGTCGGGCTCGTTCATCGGGCTGACGTACTGCAGCGTGATGTGGTCGTCGTCGTGGAGGCGCTCGACGATCGCGGCGAGATACTCTGCGTAGGCGGTCTCGCGGCCCGGTTCGAGGCTGCCACCGCACGACTTCCCGTTCGTCGTGAACTGCGGCGGCGCAGTGTTGACGAAGCCGGTGAGGACCGGCACGGCCGCTTTGTCGGCGGCGCGCAGGAACGTCAGACCGGCGGTGTCGGCGGCTTCCTGTTTCGGGGCCCGCGCCGGCGTCTTCACGCCGGCACCGCCACCGCCAATGTTGTAGCGATATCCCGACAGCGCGATGCCCTGCTGCGAGAACAGCATGGCGGCGACGACCTTCTGTTCCTTCGACGGGAACTTCACGAGATCATTCGGCCACCACGCGCCCGAAGCGCCGAACCCGTCGATCGTCTGCGCGGCTACGGCGGCGACGTGGACAACCGTGAGGTTCGCCGGCATCGCGATCATCGTCGACGGCGCGATCGTCGTCGACGACGCCGGTGCAGGCTTCGAGGCGTGCACCGCCGAGGAACAGGACGCGACGAGTGCGACGACAGCAACGATCAGACCAGTCCGCCGCATCGTCCGCATCGTACCGACGGCGAAGCAGAACGCCATTTCGGAACCGCGGCGTCAGTCGTTGATCGCCGCGTACGCCCCGGTGAGGAAGTCGAGTGCGATGTCGGGCGGGCGCGGCGAGGTCCAGGCCGCGTTCGTCATCAGGATCGTGACGAGCTGCTCGGTGGGATCGTTGCGCCAGATGGTGCCGAGCCCGCCGTCCCACCCGTACTGACCCACCGGTGCGGCGGGATGGTCGCGCCGGGTGACGACACCGACACCGAAACCCCAGCCGCGCGCGTCGAAGTCGTCGGGAAAGAACCCGCTCACTGCCTTCTGCTCCGGGGTCAGATGATCGGTGGTCATCGTTTCGACCGACGGCCGGGACAAGATCGGCGCACCACCCCGCAACAGCATCTCGGCAAATGCGAGGTAGTCGTCGGCGGTCGAGACCAGCCCCGCACCGCCCGAAGGGAACGCCGGCGGCGTGCTCCACTGGCCGGCCGGGGCGTCGTACAGCGCGAGCGCACCCGTGTCGGGAACGGTCGTGTAGCTCGTGGCGAACCGGTTCACTTCTGTGGCCGGCACCCAGAACCCCGTGTCCTTCATGCCGAGCGGCTCGAAGACGCGTTCGCGCAGGAACACCTCGAACCGTTGCCCCGACGCGCGCGCGATCAGCACACCGAGCACGTCGGCGCCGGTGTGATAGAGCCACCGTTCGCCCGGCTGGAACATGAGCGGCAACGTCGAGAACCGGCGCATCCACTCGTCAGGTTCGGGAGGCAGCGACGGCTGCGGCGGCCCG
>DATCCI010000704.1:0-4825 GCA_036511415.1 Acidimicrobiia bacterium | reverse complement strand
ACCGATCTACGCGTGGACCGACCTCACATACCTGTTGCACAAACACCAGGTCTCGTGGGGCTACTACGTCGTGGCGGGAACCGAGCCCGACTGCCGGAACGACGCATCGGTGAGCTGCGCGCCGGTACCGCAGAAGGCGAGTACTCCCGGCATCTGGAATCCGTTGCCGTACTTCGACACGGTGCGTAACGACGGTCAGATCTCCAACATCCAATCGGTCTCGAACTTCTACACGGCCGCGCACAACGGGACACTCCCCGAAGTGTCGTGGGTGGTCCCGTCCGCCGACGTGAGCGAGCACCCGCCTTCCGCGGTCAGTGCCGGTCAGTCGTATGTGACCAGCCTCGTCAACGCGGTGATGAAGAGCCCGGATTGGAGTTCGACCGCGATTTTCTTGGCGTGGGACGACTGGGGCGGCTTCTACGACCACGTCCTCCCGCCCCGAGTCGATGTGAACGGTTACGGGCTGCGCGTTCCGGCGATGGTCATCAGCCCCTACGCCAAGCACGGCTACGTCGATCACCAGATCCTGAGCTTCGACGCGTACGCGAAGTTCATCGAGGACGACTTCCTCGGCGGCCAACGACTGAACCCGCAGACCGACGGTCGTCCCGACCCCCGACTCACCGTGCGCGAGGACGTAGCGGTTCTCGGCGACCTCACGAACGACTTCGACTTCGACCAGGCGCCACGGGCTCCCGCCGTGTTGCCCGTCCACCCGGTCACGACGCTCGCCGCGAGCGCGCCTTTTCCGCCGGCGATGCCGACCGCGGCGCCGAGCAGCGCGTCCGCCACGGTCCGCTGGCAACCGCCCGTCAGTGACGGCGGCGCGCCGATCACGGGTTACACGGTGACGCCGCGCGCCGCGGGGGCGCCCCTTGCGCCGCAACTCTTCGGCGCGGGAGCCACCTTCGGAACCGTGAGCGGCCTCGCCAACGGAACCAGCTACACCTTCACGGTCGCTGCCATCAATGCAACCGGCACCGGGCCACCCTCGATGGCGAGCGTCGCCGTCACCGTCGGGCTGCCCAGCGCGCCGAGATCGGTGCATGCCGCGCCGCACAAGCGGACCGCCGAGATCTCGTGGAAGAAGCCTGACGGTGACGGCGGATCGCCGATCACCGGCTACCTCGTCACGCCGTACATCTCTGCTACGGCGCAAGCACCGCTCGTGGTGGGGTTCGCGGCGACGCGCGTCGTCGCGCACGGACTCCAAAGCGGCACCACGTACACGTTCACCGTCACGGCGGTGAACGCGAACGGCAACGGTTCGCCGTCGCCGCCGACCCCGCCGGTTACCACCGGTCCGGGCCCGTAGCCGCCCGGGCGATCCTCGCCGCGAGGAGCTGGTCCGCGCGGTCTACCGGGCGCTCGAGCGCGGAAGCTGATCGAAGGGGAGGGCGCGGTCGACGCGCGGCTCTTCGGGGAGCCCGAGGACCCGCTCGCCGACGATGTTGCGTTGGATCTCGTCGGTCCCCCCGCGAATGGAGATCGAGGGCGCGGTGAGGAACAGCGTCTGCCACTCGCCGCGCGGATCGAGCGCGGCGTCGGCGCCGAGGAGGCGCGCCGCGAGGGCGGCGTAGGCCTTGAACAGCGCGGCGCCCCGCACTTTCATACCCGATCCTTCCGGACCGGGACGTCCGGCCCGCGCCGTATCGCGTGCCCGGCGCGCGGTGTACGCCATGACCCTCGTCTCGATGACCAACCGCGCGAGCTCGTTGCGGATCACCGGGTCCGACGCGAGCCCGCGCGCGCGGGCGAGCTCGACGAGGCGACCGACGTCGAGCAATCCGCTGGTGCCACCGGCCGTCGATGCGCCGCGTTCGTACGACAGGCACGTGAGCGCGACCCGCCATCCGTCGCCGATCTCGCCGATGCGATCGGCGTCGGCAACCCGCGCGTCGTCGAGGAAGACCTCCGTGAAGTGCGAGTCGCCGTTCATCTGGCGCAGGGGTCGGACGTCGACACCGGCGCCCCGGAGGTCGAGCCCGAAGGCCGTGATGCCGCGATGCTTGGGTACCGAGGTGTCGTGCCGCGCGAGCAGGAGCCCGAAGCTCGCGTAGGAACCGCGGCTCGTCCACACCTTCTGGCCGTTCAGTCGCCACTCGTCGCCGTCGTGTGCTGCGCGCGTCGAGAGGCCGGCGAGGTCCGATCCGGCTCCCGGCTCCGAGAACAGCTGGCACCAGATCTCCTCGCCGTTCGCGATCTTCGGCAGCCAGCGCGCGCATTGGTCGGCCCGACCGTGGGCGAGCAGGGTCGGGCCGACGAGCTCGAGACCGACGAGGTAGGGATAGAGATCGGGGACCGCGAAGCCGGCGAGCTCGCCGCGAACGACACCGACCTGCTCGGGCGACGCGTCGAGTCCTCCGTACTCCTTCGGCCACGAGGCAACCGCCAGCCCCGTGCCTGCGAGCGCCCGTAGATGCGTGCGACCGGCTTCGAGATCGTCGGAACCTGCGCCGAGCACCGAGGTGTGCGCGCCGGCGCGCCGAGGTGACAGCCGGGCGGTGAGCTCGGCGCGCACCCACGCGCGGAAGTCATCCACGGAGCAACTCGTCGCGCAGCTCTTCGCGCAGCGGCGTCTTCTGCACCTTGCCGCTCGCGGTGCGCGGAAGCGCGTCTCGCACTTCCAGCCGCTCGGGCAACTTGAACCGGGCGAGACCACGTTCGACCAGGTGCGCGCGCACGGCCTCGAGTGTGGGACCGCCTCCCGGGTTGGGGATCACGTATGCGCAGATCTTCTCGCCCATGACGCGGTCGGGCATCGCGACACACGCGGCCTGTGCGATCTGGGGGTGCGTCACCAGCAGCGCCTCGACTTCCTGCGCGGAGATGTTCTCACCGCCCCGGATGATGATGTCCTTCAACCGGTCGACGATCGTCAGGTACTCGCCGTCATAGGTAGCGAGGTCGCCGGTCCGGAACCATCCGTCGTCGACGAAGGCCTCGGCGTCGAGCTCGTCGTCGAGGTACCCCACGAACATCTCGGGGCCGCGGGCGAGGAGCTCGCCCGGCGTCCCGAGCGGGAGGTCGGCGAGCGTCTCGGGGTCGACGATCCGCAGCTCCGCGGCCCCGATCAGGGGCCCGTCGGTCGTCGCGTCGCGCTCGGGATCGTCGCCGGCGCGACCCGTGGTGAGCGTCGGGTACTCCGTCGACCCGTAGGTGCGTTTGCACCAGCAGCCGAACGCCCGCGCGCCTTCGCGCACCATCGCGGGGGCGACGCCGGCGCCCCCGAGCGAGAACATCCGGACCGATGCCAGATCGGTGCCGTCGAACTCCGAGTGATCGATCATCGTGCGCATGAACACCGGGGTCGAGATCATCACGGCGATCGACTCGCGCTCGACCAGTCGGAGTGCGCGTCCCGGCTCCCACGTGTCCATCAACACGGTGGTGATCGAACTCGTGACCGGGAGGAGGATCCCGTAGGTCAGCCCGGCGACGTGGGTGACGGGCATCGGCAGTAGGAGCGACTCGCCCGGGCGTATCGCGTGTGCGGCCGCGATCGTGTCCGCCTCGACCCGCAGCGACTGGTGGGTGTGGACGACGCCCTTCGGTTCCGACGTCGTACCCGAGGTCCAGAGGACGACCGCCGGATCCTCGACCGAGACTTCGACCGGCGGCGCCGCGGCGGAGCTCTCGGGCAGCGGCACTCCGTCTCGTACGACCACGACCTCGCCGTCGTATCCGAACGAACGCAGGAGCGCCGGATAGTCCGTTCCGCGGAACTCGCGAGGCGCGATGATCAGCCGCGCGCCGGTGCGGTTCAGGATGAACCCCACCTCGCGTGCTCCGAGCGACGTGGTGATGGGACTCGCCGTAGCACCGCAGCGCCAGACCGCCCAGCACAGCACGACCGCTTCCCACCAGTTGGGGAGCTGCCACGCGACCGCGTGTCCGGGCCCGACACCTCGCTCGCGCAGCCCGGCCGCGACCCGCGAGGAGCGCACACGCAGCTCGTCGACCGTCAGCCGGACGTTGCCGTCGACGATCGCGACCGTGTCCCCGGGCACGGCATCGAGCCGGTCGAGCAGTGTCTCGTCGGTCCAGATCCGCCGCGCGCGCCAGCGCGCCTGGAGCTCTCCCGGCGCGTGATGCGCGCGGGTCACTGCGCGCCGTAGACCGGAGCCGGGGCGGGTGCCTGCGCGAGCAGCTCGTGCACCGCCCTCCCGATCTCGGCCGGTTCCCAGCGCGCGCCCTTGTCGAGACCGGGTCCGTGCTGCCAGCCGTCGGCGACCGAGATCAGTCCGCCCTCGACCTCGAAGACACGGCCGGTGACGTGGCTCGACTTCGCGCTGCCGAGCCAGACGACCAACGGCGAGATGTTCGCGGGCTCGTTGACGTCGAAGCCCCCGGTCGGCGCCTGCATCCTGTCACCGAAGACCTCTTCGGTCATGCGCGTACGCGCCGCCGGCGCGATCGCGTTCGCGGTCACGCCGTAGCGCGCCAGCTCGGCCGCTTCGACCAGCGTGAGTGCGGCGATGCCGCCCTTCGCCGCCGAGTAGGCGCTCTGGCCGACGCTTCCCATCAGGCCGGCGCCCGAAGACGTGTTCACGATGCGTGCATCGACCGCGTCGCCGGCCTTGCTCCGGGCCCGCCAGTACTCGGACGCGTGCCGTGAAGCCGCGAAGTGGCCCTTGAGATGCACGCGGATGACGGCGTCCCATTCCTCTTCGCTCGTCGTGAACAGCATCCGGTCCCGCACGAAACCCGCGTTGTTGACGAGGACGTCGAGACGGCCGAAGGTGTCGAGCGCGCTCTGCACGAGCCGGCGTGCGCCTTCCCAGTCGGCGATGTCGTCGGTGTTCGCGATCGCGATACCGCC
>DATCCI010000703.1:0-3785 GCA_036511415.1 Acidimicrobiia bacterium | reverse complement strand
GGCCGAGCGCGGCCATCGCGTCATCGGCGTCGACGCCACCGATGCCATGCTTGCCATCGCCCGCGAGAAGGTGCCCGCCGCCGACTTCCGGTCCGGCCGCCTCGAAGCGCTCCCCGTCGCGGACGAAAGCGTCGACCTGGTCGTCTGCACGCTGGCGCTGACCCACGTCGAAGACCTCGAGCCCGTGATGCGCGAATTCGTGCGCGTTCTCCGCCCCGGCGGCCAAGCGATCCTGACCGACATGCACCCGCTCGCGACGATGACGGGCTCCATCGCCGGCTTTCCCGGCGACGACCTCACCCGCGGCATTCCGTACGTGCTCAACCGCACTCACCACGTCAGCGACTACGTCCGCGCGTTCCTCGACGCCGGCCTGTCGATCATGGAGTGCATGGAACCGCGCGTCACCGACGCCGTCCTCGAGTCGTTTCCGAGCTACGCCCTCCTGCCGTCCGCCACCCGCCAAGCCTTCTTCGACACCCCGTACCTACTCGTCTGGCGTCTGGAACGACCGCGGCCGGCATGAGCCCGGTCACTTCGGACGCTCATATCCCTACTGGCATCTCCGTACCGGGCTAGTGGAGCGGCGGGACCCCGATCATCTCGCGGAACTCGTCGGTCGTGTTGGTCACCGGGAACGGTTCGGCCGGAACCGGTAGCCCGAGCCGTTCGCAGATCGGTTCCCACCCGTCGCCGGGCATCCATTCGAGCAGCCGGCCGGCCGGCACCCCGGCGCGGACGTTGTCGTTGTGGCGCACGAAGGCGTCCATCATTGCGGTCGGGTCGTCGAAGCGGTCGCTGAACCGATCGTGTAACAGCTTGCGGACCGCCTCCATCCAGGGTGCGACCTCGGGCGGCATGTTGTCGAACGTCAAGAAGATCGTGTTCGACGCGCTGCGATACCAGGCTTCGGGATCACGCACCGACAACAGCACGAGGGCGTCGGGGTTCGCGGCGGACAGCTCGGGCCAGAACGCGCCGCCCGGCCAATCGACGATGGCCCGGTAGGCGGCGAGCATCGCGGACCAGTCGACCGGCCGGCCTTCGATCGCATCGATCCACGCCGGGATCTGCGCGGGATCTCCGAGGACCTCGATCATGTGGTGACAGGGCGCACCCAAGAGCTGCTCGAGCGCGAGCTTGAGTGAATGCGTACCGGTCCGGCCCACGCCTGCACCGACGACGACGAGCTCCATCCCTACTCCTCACGGCACATCGGTCGCGCGGACATCGCGCGAAGCCGAGTGACGTCTACCACAGCGGCGCGAGCTCGAACTACGGGGCGAGTCCGGCGGTGGCGCCGAGCAGCACTTCGGGGTGTAGAGCGCCCGACATGGGAGAACGATTCGAGGGTATACATCGGTGTCAGCAGGAGGTCGTCAGTATGGAGTTTCTCGTCGAGTTCGAGGTCGTGGTTCCCGACGGAACTCCGGAGTCGGAGGTAAAGGAACGCGAGGACGCGGAGGTCGCGGCGGCCGCGAAGCTCGCGCACGAAGGGCATCTCTTCCGCCTCTGGACGCGGCCGGGCGCATTTGGAGGTACCACGGTCATCGGGCTGTATCGAGCCGAGAGCGAAGACGTGCTCGACGGCCTCCTCGACGCATTGCCGCTCCACGAATGGACGGGCGTCACCGTCACTGCGCTCGCGGCCCATCCGAACGACCCGGCGCTTCAGGCGCGAACCATGGGCTTTCGGCTTCCCGATCCGCGCCTGACCCCGGTGTATCGCTTGGACGCGACGCTTGCGCAACCGTTGGAACTGGGCGACACCGCTGGGGGGCACCGGCGCATCGTCCCCTGGACCGGCGGCATTTTCGCCGGTCCCGAGATCAACGGAAAGGTTCTCGCGGGTGGCAGCGCCGACTGGCAGACCGTGTTGCCCGACGGCACCGCGCTCGGCGACATTCGTTACACGCTGGAGACGGACCGCGGGGAACTGATCTACGTCCAATCACGAGGTGTGCGTCACGGCTCCGCAGAGGTCCTGGCCCGTCTCGCGAACGGCGAGGACGTCGGCGCCGACGAGTACACGTTCCGCACCTCCGCGCAGATCGCGACCGCCGCGGCCGACCTCGACTGGTTGAACAAAGGTGTCTTCATCAGCGTCGGCGCCCGCCAGGCCGGGGGCGTGAGTTATGAGACCTACCTCGTCGGATGAGCTCGACGGGCGACGGCAAGGTCGCGATCGTCCGCAGACCACACCTACGGTCTGCGCCACGTGCCGTCGGCTGTTCCGAGAATCACAACAAGTGTGGAGACGATGCGACTATTCTCGAACCCCGATTTCCCCTGGCCGACGCCTTAGCGGCCTCGCCTACAGGCCTGGATCTTTCGCTTTGGCGACCCATATCCGGCGTTCTGAGGCGTCGCGTCGCGGCGGGTTGAACATTCGGGGACGGTCTGGTGGACGATCGATACCGAGCGGACCTCGATGTCGACGACGCTGTCGAGAAGCGAGAAGGAACGGCACAACCCGGATGGGTCCTCACGCCGGCTCGGAGCCGCTCCACAACACAAGCTTCCAGTATTCCTCGCGGACGAAGACGGCGGTCAGGCGGTAGGGCTTCGGTGCGGCGCTGTCAGGCTCGACGACCGTGCCCTCAGCCACCAACCACGTCACGTCGTCGTGGACGACCCATGATCGCTGCGTGAACTCGAAGCGGAAGGCGCCCGGCCTCGCATAGATCCGGCGAAAGAACGCTTCGACGGTCGCTCGTCCTCGGGCCGCTTCCCCGCCTTCGGAGCCGATGACCGCCGGCTCGTGAATAAGGGACAACGCCCCGAGTGTGCTCGGCAGATCTTGGGTCGCGATCGCATCGATCAAAGAATCCAGCGCCGCGTCCGGTGTCTGCTCGACCATCCTCGTCACGGTAAGAGATCGCGAGGTCGGCGCTGCATCGGCACGTTGCCTTATTGCGCCTCTGGCGGGATGAGCGTCGTGAGACAGAACGGGTGCCCGGCGGGATCGAACATCACCCGCCAGAGCTCCGGGTGCGGCTGAACCTCCGACAGCGTTGCGCCCAACCCGAGCGCAGCCTCCGTCGACTCGTCGAGATCGTCGACCGCGAGGTCAAGGTGGATCTGTTTCGGAATGTCAGTGCCGGGCCACGTCGGGGGCTGGTAGTCCACAACCTCCATCGCGCTGATCCAAACCCACTCGCTTCGGACATCTGCGGTTGACGAACTGGTGAACGCGACCTCGCCCCCGAGCATCGCCGCCCAGAACTCAGCGAGTGGCCTCGCCTCCGCGCAGTCAATCGACACGAACCCAGCGCGCGCTACGGCCATGCACGAACGTTACGACCGACAAGTGCTCGATAGCGGCACCTATCGGGCGGTTGCCCAGTGACGGGCTGTGCGGTTCATCCGGCTCTCAGCGAGGGCAATCTCGCGACCGCGTCCTCGAATACGTCTAGCTCTTCGTCGGTGGTCGGTTTGTAGACAACGACCTCGTCGAAGCGCAATCCCCGCGCGAACTCGACGATCTCGTCGAGCGAGCCTGCGCTCGTCCATGGCGCCAACGGACGGAACGCGAGAAGTGACCGGCGCAGTGTCGAAGGCTCGCGGTCGATCGCCTCGCATTCCGAGTCGATCACGCGGGCCTGTTCCCCGAGCGCGGCAAAGCACGCTGCCTTGTTGTCGAGTGCCAGCCCTCCGAAGGCGCTCCACACGTCCGCATGGCGAGCGGTGACGCGCAACAGCCGCGGGCCGACTGCGCCCACGGCAAGCGGCGGCCTCGGCAGTTGTCGCGGTCCCGGCGCCCACGACGCGTTGCTGAACGAATA
>DATCCI010000702.1:0-11022 GCA_036511415.1 Acidimicrobiia bacterium | reverse complement strand
ACCGAGCGCCGACTGCTCGGCGAACTGGTCGAGCATCAGGTGAAACTCGTCGGAGCCGTTGCGATCGGCCATCGCGCGCGGGATCGCGGGGAACGCGTAGTCGCCGGACGGCAGCGGCGGATGGTCGTCGGCGGGCTTACGCGCCATGACCGCGTCGATCACGGGCGCGAGGCGGGTGTGCTTTTCGCTCGTCAGCTTCTCGTCGCGGTCCTTGAACTCGGGGAGGACCTCACGGCCGAAGAGCTCGAGCGCCTCCATGATGTGCTCGTGGCGGTTCTTGCCGGATTGGAAGCAGAAGATCACCTGGTCGACGCCACACTCCTCGTAGCGGCGTAGGTAGTCGCGGAGCTGCTCGGGCGTTCCGACGGCACCGCGCAGGCCACCGATCCCCTGCTGCACGACCTTGGCGCCGAGCCGGTCGTCGTTCTCCGACGCTGCGATCACGGCTTCGGGGTCGTATCCGTGCGCCGCCCGCCGCTGCTCGAACTCCTCCCACACGTTCGTGACCGCGGGCCGATGCCGTCCGAACACGTAGTAGTGCGCGAGCGAGTAGCCGAAGAAGTTTGCGCCCTCGAGCCCGCGGCGCATCGCCTCGTCCTCGTCTTGGTGACACATGAAGGTGGTGACGCACGCGACGTTCGCGTTCACCGCGTCACCGATCGGTACGGCTTCGGTCGCGAGCGTCGTGTAGTAGTTGTCGACCCAGTACTTCGCCTCTTCGGGATCGACGAACGCGAAGGCCAGCGCGCCGATCGCCTTCTGCGCCGCGAGGTGGATCGTGTCGCGACGGCTGCACGCGACCCACAGCGGAGGATGTGGCTTCTGGCGGGGCTTGGGGACGACGTTGCGGGGCGGGAGGGTCACCGACTTCCCGGCGTAACCGGTGAAGGGCTCTTCGGTCAGGCAGCGCAACGCGACGCGGAGGCCCTCTTCCCACATCGCGCGTTTGCGATCGGGGTCGACCATGAACCCGCCGAGCTCGGCCTCCGACGACGACTCGCCCGTTCCGAAGTCGGCGCGACCGCCGCTGACGAGGTCGAGCATCGCGATGCGCTCCGCGATACGTGCGGGATGGTTGAACGGCGGCGGCGTCTGGACGATGCCGTGCCCGAGCCGGATGTTCTTGGTGCGTTGTGACGCGGCCGCGAGGAACACCTCGGGAGCGCTCGAGTGCGAGTACTCCTCGAGGAAGTGGTGCTCGACCTCCCACGCGTAGTCGATGCCGAGCGAGTCGGCGTACGCGATCTGATCGAGCGCGTCCTGGATCAGGCGGTACTCGGATTCTTCGGTCCACGGCCGCGGGAGCTGGTGCTCGTAGAAGACGCCGAACTTCATCGCACCGCGTCCGAGCCGACCTCGGAACCGAGGGCCGAGAAACCCTCGAGGATGTGGTCGCGACGCGGGTGCGAGGCGAGCGCGTGCTCGATCTCGGCCGTCGCCGTGCGTATGAAGTTCTCGCGATTGACGCCGAGCGACTGTTCGAGCGCGGTGTCCCACAGCGTCCCGATCACGTCCGCGCCGGCAACGGCCGAGCCCGACTCGCCGACGAACGTGCGATCACGCATCTCGGTGAGCGCGGTGCGCAGGTAGTCGACATGCGGGGTCTCGTCGGCCCGGATATACCGAACCAGGTCGGCGGCGCGGCCGTCGCCCGCGACGAGGTCGGTGTCCGAGAGCACCTCCTCGGCCCAGGCGAACGTGTGGAACGCGGAGACCTCGATGAACAACAAGCCGACCATCCGCCGCAGCATCATCTCGAGCGAGAGGTCGAGATCGGGAAAGCGCCGCAATGCCTCGGCGTTGCGGCGGATCTCTTCCGGAGTCGGCGGCTTGCCGTCGGCGGGGACGATGCCCATACGTACGAGCATCGTCTGCGTCATGTCCTCGCTCACGGGATGTTCGAACGCGATGTCGCGCGCCGCGAACCACATCTGCTTGTGACCCGCCTCTTCACCCCAACCCGCCTCGTCGCGCGCGTGCGCCTCGAAGAGCCCACCTTGCAGATGCGCGATTGCAGTTCCTTCGATGCTCTCGGCGAAGTGCTCCTGG
This sequence comes from Acidimicrobiia bacterium, assembly GCA_036511415.1. Taxonomy (GTDB): domain Bacteria; phylum Actinomycetota; class Acidimicrobiia; order IMCC26256; family PALSA-610; genus PALSA-610. The sequence goes on along the minus strand of DATCCI010000702.1, from coordinate 8,973 downwards.
AGCTTCTCGACGCTGACCGCGCGGATCATCGAGCCGAAGCCTTCGACAGTGCCGATACGCGTCAGCGCGCTGACCGTCGGACCGGGCACGCCCGCGCGCAACAGGAACTTCGTCTGCGCGACGCTCGGGAAGACGCCGGGCCACAGTTCGAGCGGCGCGTCGAGAATGTCGCGGCCGAACAGCTCGCGGTGCGACTGCTGCCACGCCTTCGTCGCGGGCACGCGGTTCTTCGTCCGCGGCGACACGTAGCGGCCGTCGTCGGCAAACCCACCGTGACAGCGAATGCCGCCCGCGACGAGCGGCTCGGCCACGTCGTCGTTCGCGAGCAGCTCGGCCTCGGACCACGTCAACTGGAGGTTGCTCACGCCGGCAGTGTAAACGCTAGAGTTACACCATGGCAAGCGGCCCTGCGGGCGCATTCCCGTCCTCTCGATCGGCGGCCGGACGAGCCCCGGCCCGACGGGACCCGGCCCGGCGCGAGGCGGTGCTCCAGGCCGCGGCCCACGCCTTCGCGCACGGGGGGTACGCGGCAACGTCGATGGACGAGATCGCGGCGACCGCCGGGATCACCAAGCTGATCGTGTACCGCCACTTCCAGGCCAAGGAGACGCTCTACCGCGCGGTGCTCGAGCAGGTCTTCGACCGCCAGGTCGAGCTGTTCCTCGCCAACATCGCCCAGGGACTCGAGGCCGAGGGCAGCACGCGCGCGCTCCTCGAGATCGGGCGCGAGTGGCCCGACGGCTTCCGGCTCTTGTGGCGGCACGCCGCCCGCGAACCGCAGTTCGGCGACTACGCGCTCTCGTTACGAGACGTTGCGGTCAACGCCGCCCGCGGAGTAGTGACGCCGCTCGTCGCGGCCGAGCTCGCGGAGTGGGCGGCACAAACCCTTTTCGACCATCTCGTCGACGCGGTCCTCGACTGGCTCGATTACGGCGATGCCGCGCACGACGACGCCTTCATCGCGCTGGAGACCTCGGCCATTCGCGCGACCGTCGCGGCGTGGGCGACGACGACGTCGGCACGACCCGACGAGCGGACACGCGCGGGCCGATGACGCCGCGACGGCCGACCCGGCTCAGACGGCCGGCGCGACCGCCGGGACCATGAGACCGGCGCGGGCGTCGACGTCGGCGATCTGCTCGGCGCTCATCACGGCGCGCAAGGAAGTGATCGCGACCTCCAGCTGATCGAGATCGGGTTGGCGGGTCGTGAGCTTCTGCAGCAACAACCCGGGTCGCATCGCCGCCCGTACGAACGCGTTGTTCATGTTCCTTGCCGAAAGGCGGATGACCTCGTAGCTCAGCCCCGCGATCACGGGTATCAGCACGAACCGCGACCCGATCACGACCAGCAGGTTCGGTCGGGGAATCACCGAATACACGACGATCGCGACGACCATCACGGTGAGCAGGAAGTTCGTGCCGCACCGCACGTGTGCGGTCGAGAATTGCTGCGCAGCTTCGGGCGTCAGCTCGACACCGTTCTCGTACGCCGCGATCGCCTTGTGCTCGGCCCCGTGATACTGGAAGACACGCCGGATGTCGCGTATCCGCGCGATGGCGAGGAGGTACACGACGAAGATCGCGAGCCGGGCAACGCCCTCGACGATCGGGAACGAGCCGTGGAATCGATGGCCGAGGGAGCGGCCGGCGAGCGCGGGGAGGAGGATGAACAACGCGCTGAACGCCACCGCGGCAAGCGCGACCGCCCAGCCCAACACCTTCTCGGAGACCTGGTCCTCGGGCGGCACCTGCTGGTTCGCCGACCAGGTGAGCGCGCGGTAGCCGAGCCCGAACGACTCGACGAGCCCCATTACCCCGCGCACCACCGGGACGTTGCGATAGCGCTCGGCCCAGCCCGGAACGTCGCGCACGTCGAGCTTGATCGAGCCGTCGGGATCGCGTACGGCGACTGCCCAGGTCGACGCGCCGCGCATCATCACGCCCTCGAGCACCGCCTGTCCGCCCATGAAACGCGGCTCGGCCCGGGACACGTGCGCTACGCCTTCTTCTTGGCCTTCGCGGCCCGGCGCTCGAACCGCTCGACCCGGCCGCCCGTGTCGACGAGCTTCTGCTTGCCCGTATAGAAGGGGTGACACTCCGAACACAGCTCGGCGCGTAGCTCGGACACGGTGGACCGGGTGACGAACTCGTTCCCGCAGGAACAGTGCACCCGGCACTCGACGTAGTCGGGGTGGATCTCGGTCTTCATGGTGCATCCAGTCTATTGCCACGCCCGTTCGGGGCGCGCGGCGGTCGTCGGAATCGATCGCGGTGGAAACAGGCCAACCGGCGGGGTCAGGTTCCCATTCCCGTCGGGGCCTTGGCGATCTCGGTGAGGAACTCGGAGTTGCGCTTGGTGCTGCGGAGCTTGTCGATCAGGAGCTCGAGCCCGGAACCGCCTTCGAGGGCACCGAGCACGCGTCGCAGCTTCCAAATCTGCTGGAGGTCGTGGCGGTCGAACAGCAGTTCCTCGTGGCGGGTGCTCGACTGCTCGACGTCGATCGCGGGGTAGATCCGGCGGTCGGCGGTGCGTCGGTCGAGTCGGAGCTCCATGTTTCCGGTGCCCTTGAACTCCTCGAAGATGTGCTCGTCCATCTTCGAGTTCGTCTCGACGAGCGCGGTGGCGAGGATCGTCAGCGATCCGCCCTCCTCGACGTTGCGCGCGGCCCCGAAGAACTTCTTGGGCGGGTAGAGCGCGCCGGCGTCGATACCGCCCGACATGATGCGGCCCGAAGCCGGTGCCGCGAGGTTGTACGCGCGCGCCAGGCGAGTGATGCCGTCGAGAATGATCACGACGTCCTTGCCGCACTCGACCAGACGCTTCGCGCGCTCGATCGTGAGCTCGGCGATGTGGCAATGCTCGTCGGAGGGCCGGTCGAAGGTTGAGGCGACGACGTCGGCGCGCAATACGTGCCGACGCATGTCGGTGACCTCTTCGGGTCGCTCGTCAACCAACAGCACGATGACGTGGCATTCGGGGTTGTTGCGTTCGATCGAATACACGATCTGCTTGATGATCGTCGTCTTGCCCGCCTTGGGCGGTGACACGATCATTCCGCGTTGACCTTTTCCGATCGGCGCGATGAGGTCGATGATGCGTCCGGTGATCTCGGCCGGGCTGTCGTCGAGCTCGAGCCGCAACCGCGAGTCGGGGAACAACGGCGTGAGGTCTTCGAAGCGGACGCGGTGACGCGCCTCTTCGATGCCGACGTCGTTGATGAGGTCGACCCGCACGAGAGCCGGGTACTTCTCACTGCTCGCGGGCGGGCGGGTCGCGCCCTTGACGTGGTCGCCCTTGCGCAAACCGAAGCGCCGCACCTGTGATGCGGAGACGTAGGCGTCGTTGCGACCGGCGAGGTAGCCGGACGCGCGCAAGAAGCCGTAACCCTCGTCGCGCAGATCGAGCAGTCCTTCGATCTCGATGAGCTCACCGCCGTAGTCGTCACCCCGGTCGGTCCGCTCCGCGCGCTCGGGACGGGCATCGCCGATGCGGCCGTCGACGGGGGTGCGTTCGCGGTCGCGACCACGGCGACGGCGGCGGCGTTTGTTCCCCGCCGCGTCGTCGTCTCGCCACTGTTGGGGACCCTGGTGCGAGCGGTCGGCCGGCGCAGTTTCGTGCTCCGCGGAGGCGTCGTGGTCCGGGGCGGCGTCGTGTTCCAGGGAGCCGTCGTGTTCCAGGGAGCCGTCGTGGTCCGAGGAGGTGTCTCGGTCGCTGCCGGTCGTCGTGGCATCCGCCTCGAGATCGGAGGCGACGACCGTTCCGCGGCCGTTGCCCGTACTTGGGTTGGCCGTCGTGGCGTTACGGCGGGGACGGATGAGCGCCATCTCGTCGTCCGCGTCCTGGCCCCGAGCGAGCGCGTTCTCCTCGTCGGCGATCGATGCGAAGTCGTCGCCGGTCGCGAGCTGGGTCGAGCGGACCTTGCGCGGCGCCGACCGCTCCGTGCCGTTCGATCCGGCCGTGGCGGTAACGATGGCTTCGACCAGATCGGCTTTGCGCATCCGGCTCACCGACTTCACGCCGAGCGCCGAAGCGATCTGCGAGAGCTGATCGCGATCCTTCCCGTCCAGTTGTGAACGGTCGAAGGTCTCACTCATGTTCTGCTCCTACCGACCCGGCTGCGGCCCTGCCGACAGCGGCCGGAATGTGATCCTGTGATCCGTTTTGCCAAGAGCCGACGCGGGGCAAAGCGGCGCCTGCTGACGAAGCCCTCGGAAGGTCTTGCACGATCTCCCCGAGCGTGCTGAGCACGAAGAAAAAGTGAGGTGACCCGCCCCCCTACCGCCGAGAAACGTTCTCGGGGCGAGGTCTCGAGGGATCGAACCCACCCTATACCCCAGGGCGCTGCGAGTGCATGCCCCCGTTCGGACACTCGGCCGAATTGATCGATTCCTGAAGCCTTTGCCCGGCGTTACACCTCGACGAGGCGAGCCATCAACGAGTGACCGGGAACGGGCGCGCACGAGGCGGTCGCGGGTTCGGTGTAACGACCGCCCGCGCCCGGGCGCACCGAGTCGTAGAGCAGGTATGGCACCGGGTCGGCGCTGTGGGTCTTGGTGTCACAGGGTGTCGCGTGATCGGGCATCAAGAGGATGCGGTACGGCTCGCCCCCCGCGTCGAGCGCATCGACGACCGGCCCGATCACGTCGGTGTCCCAGCGCTCGAGCGCGTCGACCTTGATGTCCGAGCGGCCCTGATGCCCGGCCTCGTCGGTGGCTTCGATGTGCAACACGAACAGATCGCGGTCGGCGAGCGAGCTGATGCAAGCCCGCGCCTGGGCGCAGTAGTCGTTGTCGAACCCGGCGGTCGCGCCCGGCACGTCGACCACCTCGATACCCGTCAGCACGCCGAGACCCTGCACGAGGTCGACCGCCGACGACATGCGGCCGCGCACGCCGTACGTCGCGGAGAACGACGGCAACGCCGGCTTCGCGCCCTGACCCCACAGCCAGATCTGCGTCGCTTCGGATCCCGCGGCCCGAGCGGCGTTGCGCACCACTTCACGCGAGGCATCCATCAGCGCGTTCAACTGCGGCGCGGCCGCGCCGCGCGGGAAGACGGCTGCTCGTCCCGTGAGGTCGTGCGGCGGGATGCACTCGGCATCGGCCCAGGTGCGCGGTACGACGCAGAGGTGGCGGTACTCGACGCCGGGATGGAAGCGAACGCCGTCGTAGCCGGCGCCGAGGGCAGCGTCGAGCGCGGCGATGATCGCATGGCTCTGGACGTTCGTCGGGTGACCGGCGGCGAAGTCGACCATGACCGGCGCGTCGTCATCGGAGAGCGTCACGAGGTTGCACCGGTAGGCGACCTCGCCGGGTCCGATCTCCACACCCATCGCCGCGGCCTCGATCGGAGCGCGACCCGTGTGGTACCGCGCCGGGTCGAAACCGAGGATCGACATGTTCCCGACGTCGCTGCCGGGAGGGAGGCCGGGCGGGATGACGGCGGCCCGCCCCACCTCCGCGTTCGCCGCGAGCGCGGCGAGGCGCGGCATGCGCGCGGCTTCCAGCGGCGTGCGTTCGCCGAGCTCGGGTAAGGCGACGTCGGCGCAACCGTCGGGCACGAACACCACGTACTTCACCGCGCGCATCATACGGGTGGCGCCGGTACGGCCGGCCCGGACCGAGCTCACCGGCGCCGGGCAGGTCTGCCCGTAACCTGCACGCGTGCGTCGCTCGTGGGTCGTCGCCGCTGCCGTCGTCTTCGGTCCCGCACTCGTCGGCGCGTGCGGCCGCGGTTCGGCGACAAAGACCACATCGCCGGTGCCGCTACCACCGACGAGTCCGGCACCGTCTACGAGCACGACGAGCACCGCGCCCTCCTCGACGCGGCCGGCGCCGAGCCCGAACCTCGCCTCCGTCCGCATCGCGCTCACGTCGGTCGTATCGGGTCTTGCCAGTCCCGTCGCGCTCGCGTGGCGCGCGCACGACACCCACATGTTCGTGGCCGAACAGCGTGGTCGCGTCCGCATCGTCGACGCGAACGGGCAGCTCTCGCCGACGCCGGTGCTCACCGTCGGGCCGCTCTCGAACGGCAACGAGGAAGGCCTGCTCGGCATCACGTTCTCACCCGACGGCTCGAAGCTGTACGTCGACTACACCGACCCCGCGAACAACACGCACGTGGACGAGTACGCGATGCGCGGCGAGGTCGCGGTCGCATCGTCGCGCCGGCAGGTCCTGGTGCAACCGCAGCCGTCCACGAACCACAAGGGTGGCGAGGTGATGAATGGCCCCGACGGGATGCTCTACATCGGGCTCGGCGACGGCGGCAGCGAGGGCGACCCGGATCACGTCGGCCAGAACCTCGGCACCCTCTTGTCGAAGATCCTGCGCATCGATCCAGAGGCGACGGCCGGCGCGCCCTATTCGGTTCCCGCCGACAATCCGTTCGTCGGGCGGGCCGGGGTCCGACCGGAGACGTGGATGTGGGGGCTACGGAACCCGTGGCGGTTCTCGTTCGACCGCGAGACCGGTGACCTGTGGATCGGTGACGTGGGCCAGAACGCCTACGAGGAAGTCGACTTCGCGCGCGCGGACGCCAAGGGAATCAACTGGGGCTGGAGCGCGCGCGAGGGCTTCCATGCCTTCCGGGGCGCGCGACCGACCGACGCGCGCGACCCGTTACTCGAGACCCGGCACTCCGACGGCAATTGCGCAGTCGTCGGCGGCTACGTGTACCGAGGACGCGCGATCCCGGCGCTCGACGGCGTGTACGTGTTCGGCGACGACTGCCGGCCGAACCTCGTCGGCGTCGTCGCCGACCAAGGACGCGTCGTCGCGCAACGCGACCTCGGCCCCGCCGTGTCGGAGCTCACCACGTTCGGCGAGGATCCGACCGGCGAGCTGTACGCCGTATCGCGCGGAGGCACCGTGTTTCGACTCGCCGCAGGCTGAGGACCGACTACCGGCCCGCGCGCTTGAGCACCGCCGCTCCGAGGCGGCGGGTGATCGCGTGCGGCGTGACCGACGAGAGATTGCCCATCACCTTGTTCGCGGCGCCGGGAATGACGATCGCCCGGTTCTTGGCCAGTCCGTCGAGGCCGGCCCGGGCGACTTCCGGCGCCTCCTGCCACATGAAACCCGGGACTTCGCCGGCCGGCACGTTGGCGCGCACCTGGAACTCGGTGCGAGTGAAGCCGGGACACAGGACCGTCACCGACACGCCCGTGCCCTTCAGCTCCTCGTGCACCGCCTCGGTGAACGACGTCACGAACGCCTTCGTCGCGCTGTACGTCGCATTGGAAGGACCCGGCTGGAGACTCGCGAGCGAGGAGACATTGAGGATCGCGCCACGACCCCGCACGGCCATCGCGCTCGCGGCCGCGTGCGTGAGGCGGACGAGCGCGACCACGTTCAGGTTGATCTCGCGTATCTCGGTCTCGACCTCCAGCGTGTGGAACTGTCCGAACGTACCGAACCCGGCGTTGTTCACAAGGAGGTCGACCGTCCGGGCGCGCGCCTCGACCGCGGCCAACTGCTCGGGATCGGTCAGGTCGGCCACGAGCACCTCGGCGTGCGCGCCGTCGCGACTGTCGATCTCCTTGGCAAGCGCTTCGAGCCGCGCGCCGTCGCGTGCGACCAGCACGACATCGTGGCCGCGTTCCGACAGCTGGCGTGCGAACTGCTCGCCGATGCCGACGGACGCACCCGTGATCAGGGCAACCGGATTGCTCATAGGTTCCTTCTTTCGACTGCCCCACAACGACTACTGGGCTCGGCTACTGCGGACGGGTTACGCGGGTCGGGGGATATCGGCGACCAGATTCCCCTTCACGACGATGCGTTGCGCCGCGCTGTGCTTCGGATGGCATGCGATCAGGGTGACCGACGGCGTCGCCGTGGGATCCGTCACCCAGACGTCGGTGGGCTTCACGATCTGGGTTCCCGTGACCTTGTACACGCAGTCCCGCCCGGGCATGTGGAAAACGATCTGGTCGCCCGGAGCAAGGAGGTCGAGGTTCAAGAACGGATGGGAGTGCGTGACCCGGTGGCCGGGGAACACCGCGTTGCCGGCCTGGCACGGTAATGCGGAACCGGGCCAGTGACCGGGCCCGTGGTCGATCACGGTCAGCGTGATCCCCTCGAACACCGGGTGGACGAGCCCGATCTTGGGGATCTCGATCGTGCCGATCTGGATGATCGGGCCCGGCGCGTAGGGATCCGCCGGCGCGGGCTCGGGATGGGGCAACTTGGAGAGGTCGACGGTCGTCGTGGTCGGGTGCGTGGTCGACGGGCGCGCCGCCGTCGCGGTCGTCGACGGCGCCACGAGCGGCGAGTCGTCGGCGGAATGCGAGCCGCCACCGGTCATCACGGCCGCGGTGGTGAGGGCGGCCGCGATCACGATGCCGAGCGCGCTGCCCGCCGCGATCCATCGCCTTTTCGTCATCGCCTTCTCGTCATCGTGGGGGCTATCCCTGCGTTCGCATCAGAGGCCGAGCTCTTCGACCACGACGTCGACGGCCGCATCGACGGCCGGTCGCGCCTCGATCTGAGCGATGGCCCGGTTCGGGTCCTTCAACCCATGGCCGGTGACGGTGCACACGATTGTCTCACCCCGCTCGACCAATCCCGCCGCGGCCCCCTGCAAGAGCCCGGCGACGGCGGCCGCCGACGCCGGCTCCACGAAGACGCCCTCTTGCGACGCGAGCATCCGGTACGCCTCGAGAATCTGGGCATCGGTGACGGCACCGATGTGGCCGTCCGATTCGTCGCGCGCCGCGATCGCGCTGTCCCAACTCGCCGGATTGCCGATTCGGATCGCGGTCGCGATGGTCTCCGGGTACGGGACGGGCTCGCCGTGGACCAGCGGAGCCGACCCCGCCGCCTGCCAGCCGAGCATGCGCGGGCGTTTCGAGACGACCCCGTCGCGCGCGTACTCGCAATATCCCTTCCAGTACGCGGTGATGTTGCCGGCGTTGCCGACGGGGATGCAATGCGCGTCGGGCGCGGCGCCAAGCGCGTCGCAAATCTC
>DATCCI010000701.1:0-4158 GCA_036511415.1 Acidimicrobiia bacterium | reverse complement strand
TGTCCAGCGCCTTGGGGGTTCGATTGAGCGAAGTGTCGAATAGTCCACGACTCGGCCATGAGGGCAAGTCTCACCCGTCGACCTCAAACCGAGCCACTACCGGCCGGGCGCACGCGAGCGCCTCTGGCGTAGCCTGCTGAACGTGAAGGTTGTCGGTTTCGATCACGTCGTGGTCAACACATCCAACCCGGAGGCGCTCCTCGCGTTCTACTGCGACGAGTTGGGTCTCGAGCCGGTCCGAGTCGACGAATGGCGCAAGGGTGACGTGCTGTTCCCTTCGGTGCGCGTGACATTCGAGACCGTCATCGATCTCCTGCCCGCCGAGCGGACCGGCGAGAACATGAGCCATTTCTGCTTGGTGATCGAGCCGACCGAGCTCGACGCGCTCGCCGCCCGCTTCCCCGGCGCGCACCGCGCCGACGGCCTGTTCGGTGCGCAGGGCTACGCGTCGAGCCTTTACGTTCAGGATCCCGACGGCAACACGATCGAGCTCCGATTCTACGAGGCGAGTTGAGCTTCTCGAACGACGAGCGAGCGTGACCGCGACCGCGACCGAAGTGTTGCTGAAGGAACGCGCCGCGTTGTGCGACACGCTCGAGCAGCACGGTCCTGCCGCGCCGACGCTGTGTGCAGGCTGGCTCACCCTCGACCTCGCCGCGCACCTCGTCGCACGCGAGGCGCGCTCCGACGCGGCGATCGGCCTCGTCCTGCCGGGCCCGTTCGCCGCGCACCTCCAACACGTGATGGACCGCTACCAGGCGCGGGGCTATGACCCGCTCGTCGCGATGCTCCGCACCGGACCGCCCTGGATGCATCGCACGGGTCCGCTCGCGACGGCGAACGTGAACGAGAACTTCATCCACCACGAGGACGTGCGCCGCGCGTCGGGGGCGGGGCCTCGAACGATCGACGAAGAGATGGACGCGATCCTCTGGCGCATGCTGGGCCTCGGTGCCCGCATGTCGAAGAAGGCGGTCAGGGGCGCGGCGCTGACGTTGCGCACTCCCGACGGACGGCAGCGTTCGGTGTCGAGGACCGGCGCCGCGGTGACGATGACCGGAGCGCCCGGAGAGCTCGCGCTGTACATGTCGGGACGCAAGGAGGCGGCCGAGGTCGTGATCGATGGCGCGCCCGCCGCCGTCGCGATCGTGCACGCAGCCGGCTTCGGCGTCTGATGCTCGGCGCCCGGGTTTAGGGCGTCGTCAGGAACGCAGCCCGAGCCAGTACGTGAAGCGCATCAACGCGACGAAACCGAGCCGATCGTAGACGGGCCGGCCGAGGTCGCTCGCGATGAGCGTCGCGGGTTTCGCGGGGTCGATCGCCGCCGCGGCCGCGGTGAGCGCGAGGCCGTAGCCGCGACCGCGTGCCGATTCGAGGGTCGCGATGTTGTCGACGCGCACGAGTCGATCGCCGACGTATCCCGATCCCGACGCGACGGGCTGGTCGTCGACGTAGCCGACGAAGTGGTGCCAGCCCGCGGCGTCGAGCGCCTTCGGCGTCACGATGGTGACCTCGGTCATCGGTTGCAGCTGAGGCGCGGGGTAACCGTCGATCAGGGTGCGCTCGTAGTCGAACGCGGATCGGTCGTCGTCGACCCGAACGATGCGCAGCTCGGGAGGCGGCGGCGGGAGCGGCTCGCCGGGTGGCCGGACCATGAGCGGGGGATGACCCATGCGCGTGAATCCGATGGGTTCCAGGTCGGGGGTCGGCCATGCGCTGTCGAGCAGGAACGGCACGATGGGGCCGGTGTCGTAGAACGGGCGAATGTGATCGAGCACCGTCCGGATGTCGTCGATCGGGCGCTCGAGTATGGCGCGATTGCTGAACGGCAACGGCGAGCCCGCATCGATCAGCGTCACGACGCTCTCGACCCGTCCGATCCGGTCGCCCCGGGCCGCGCCGAACGCGGCGAACGATGCCGCGTTGTCTTGTACGAAGTCGTTCAGGAGGTTGTCGCCCGTCGGACTCGACGGGCCGTATCCAGTCTCGAGTTCGGGCGTTTCGGTCATGGCCCGTCATCTTGCCCTCGGAGCCGAGTAGCGTCGAGACGCGCCGACGGGCGCGTCACGAGGGGGGACGTTTCGTGAAAGAGCTCGTCTATCACCGCCTGCTCCTTCCGACGGTGGAGCGCTACGCCGATCGGCCGGGGTTCTTCGACGGCGAATACCGCGCGACCTTCGGCGAGCATCTCGACCGCGTCATGCGCCTGGCCGGCGGATTGCGGAGCCTCGGCGTCGGTCGCGGCGACCGGTTCGCGGTGATGGCTCTCAACGGCCACCAATTTCTCGAGTGCTACCACGCCGCCTTCCTGGGGGCGGGTGTCATCAACCCGCTGAACCTGCGGCTCGCGCCGAAGGAGCTCGAGTACATCCTCGCCGATTCGGGCACGAAGGTGTGCTTCACCGACCAATTCTTCGCCCCCGTCGTCGAGAAGGTTCGGGCGTCGGTTGGTATCGAGCATGTCGTGATGATCGGCGTCGGCGACGCGCCGCACGACGTCGAGTACGAAGAGCTGCTCGCCGCCGGGACGCCGCAGATGCCGGACGAACCCGATGAGGACGACCCCGCCGTTCTCATGTACACGGGCGGTACCACCGGTCTGCCGAAGGGCGTGCTGCTCGACCATCGCGCCGAGATGCTGAACCTCTACCACGTTCTGCAAGTGTGGCGATTCAACGCGGACGACGTGTTCTTGCACCAGACGCCGATGTTCCACGCCGCGTCGATGGGCGGGATGCTCGGCGTCCCGGCGCAGGGTGGCGCGTCGGTGTTCCTTCCCTTGTTCGACCCGGGCCGTGTACTCGAGCTGTGCGAGCAGTACTCGGTCTCGCAGACGGTGATGGTGCCGACGATGATCGGCATGTTGTTGAGCCATCCCGAGTTCCGGCCCGAGCGCCTGGCGAGTCTGCGTGCGCTCACCTACGGCGCGTCCCCGATGCCGGCCGCGTTGCTCGAGGAGTTGCTGTCGACGTTCCCCGAGCTCGACGTGTTCCAGGGTTACGGCATGACCGAGTCGTCTGCCGTGCTGACCGCGCTCGGCCCGGAGGAGCACCGCGCGGGCGGGCCGCGACTGCGATCGGCGGGATTGCCGTTGCCCGGCGTCGTGCTGTCGATCCAAGATCTCGACGGCCAACCGGTCGCGCAGGGCGAGACCGGCGAGGTCTGCGCGCGGGCCGGAAACTTCATGCGCGAGTACTGGAAAAATCCTGATGCCACCGCCGACGCATTTCGCGGGGGGTGGTACCACTCGGGCGATGCCGGGTACCGCGATGCCGACGGATACCTGTTCCTCGTCGATCGGGTGAAGGACATGATCGTTACCGGGGGAGAGAACGTGTATTCCGTCGAGGTCGAGAACGCGATCGCGTCGCATCCCGCGGTCGTGCAGGTGGCGGTGATCGGCATCCCGTCGGAGAAGTGGGGGGAGGCGGTCCACGCCGTAGTCGTCGTCACCGAGGAGACGACGGTGACCGAGACCGAGATCATCGACCACGCCCGCGAGTGGATCGCGGGCTTCAAGGTTCCGAAGTCGGTCGAGCTCCGGACCGAGCCGTTGCCGTTGTCGGGCGCGATGAAGGTGTTGAAGCGGGAGCTGCGGGAGCCCTACTGGGCCGGGCGCGATCGCGCGGTGAACTGACGAGCGACCGCCCGCAGATCGCGGGCGTGGTGCACGTCGTCCGGCGATTGCCCCGACTCCGGTGCGGTGTGATCGACGCCGAGGTGCGTACGGCGTAGGTAGATCGCGCGCATGCCCGCGGCGCGGGGTCCGTCGACGTCACACGCCCAGGTGTCGCCGACGAAGAGCGCGTCTTGTGGCGCGACTCCCAGCTGCTCCAGCGTGTGCGAGTAGATACGGCGATGGGGCTTTCGGGCGCCGACCCAAGCCGAGGAGACGACGACGTCGACGGCTCCGGTGAGCTCGGCGGATTCGATCGCCTCGTGCAGATCCCAGTCCCAGTTCGAGCAGATCGCGAGTGCAACTCCTTGCGCCCGGAGCTCGCGCAGCACGGGTCCGACTTCTTCGTACGCTTCGATGCGGTTGTGAGCGCCGATGTCGCGGACGCGCTCGATGAACACGTCCTGCACCGCGCTCGGCACCCCACACTCTCCGAGCATCGACCGCACGCGCGACTGTTGCCAGGCAACGTAGTGATCGCG
>DATCCI010000700.1:0-15921 GCA_036511415.1 Acidimicrobiia bacterium | reverse complement strand
TCGCCGTCGGTGACGATGCAGTACGTCACGTCGATGCCGGCCGAGGTCCACGTCGCAACGGAGCCGGCCGCGCCGAAGTCGACGTCGTCGGGATGCGCGGTCACCACGAGGACCCGTTCCACCCCGGTCAGATCGAGCTCTTCCATGGCGTCGCTCCCTCACCTCGCCGCGGCGCGGTGTCGCGTTCGGCACGTCTGGCGCACGACGCTAGTTGGCGTGACGACGCCGACCTTCTCCGCTCGGGAGCTGGTCGGCCGTCTGAGCCTCGACCATGCGGCGCATGCCATCTCTCCAGCCCACCTCCGTGGGTCCGGCCAGCGCCATCCGCAACGTGTTCTCCGTGGGAATCCCGCCGATCGTGCTCGTCGTGCGATCGAACTGCGGGACGACACCGACGAGCTCGCCCATGTACTCGCACCACGCTTCGATGCTCGTCTCCTCGTCACCACCCCAGTTCACGATCGTCGCGGGCACCGACGCCGCGCCGAGCAGCGCGGGCAGGGTCGCGAAGATGTCGTCGTCGTGGATCGGATTGAAGCGACTGGGTCCGTCGGGACGAACGGGAACGGGCCGGCCCGCGAGCATCAAAGCGAGGTGGAACGCAGGCCATCCGCCGCCGTCGCCGTACGGCACGTTGAGGCGCGCGATCGTCGTCGGCACTTCGAAGAGGCGGCACGTCGTGCGCACCACGGCCTCCGCGGCGATCTTCGAGATGCTGTACGTGGGCATCATCACACGGTGGTTGTCACCGAGCGGGTCGGTCTCGCGCTGCGGGGTCCCGTCGGCCGCCTCGTAGACACCCGTCGACGAACAGTGCAGGAAGGCCTGCGCGTCGCGACAGTGCGCCATGAGCAGGCCGGCCGCCTCCGCGTTGCCGGCGAGGTCGACCTCCCACTTGTTGCTCTTGACCACCGCGAAGTTGCACACGTAGTCGACATCGCGGGGCACGCCGTCGAGCGATCCGCGCGCGAGATCGACCGCGACGCATTCGACCCCGGCCGCCTCCAACCGCTCACGCGACCCGGCGTTCGTGAAACGCGCCACCGCGATCACATCGTTCTCGGCGGCGAGGCCGAGCGCGACCGGAAGTGCAACCTGTCCGGTCGCGCCGGTCACGACGATCCGGGCGCCGCGGAGCGTCAAGGCGTGGCCGAGAGCGCGGCAGCCGTCTCGTCGTCGATTCCCGAGCCCGCCGGCAGCCGCGCCGCGACCGCCTGGACGAACTCCTCGTCGGAGAGGTCGACGTCGACGCCCTCTCCTCTCACGCGTGTGCGGCCGTTGCTCGCCTCGATCGCGAGATCCGGTTTCAACTCCTTGATCGCGAAGCGGCCGAAGCGCGCCTGCCACGCCGCACGCGCGGCCGCCTCGCTCGGCTCGACCGGGACGTCGGCATCGTCGGCGTGGGTCGCGAGCTCGAACGCGAGATGGAAAGCCTGCCAGCGCGCCGGATACGCGCCGACACTGCTGTCGACGTCGGCACCGTCGCGGGCTGCGAAGGCCGCACGGTTCTCCGCGCCACTCGCCCTCCAGGTCTCGAGGATCTGATCAGGCGTGCGGCCGTCGAACTCGTGGATGCCGATCTCGTTGGCGGACGCGAGATCGACCGCTCCTTTGGCCCCGACGTCGGCGAGGAACTGCTGGACCGTGCCGTCGAGACACGCTCGGTTGTAGTCCTCGCTCGCCGCCAGGTGCGCGAGGAGGTCGCGCACGCTCCAGCCCTCGCACCGGGTCGGCTTCTTCCAATCGTCGGCACGCGCGCTCGCGAAGAAACGATCGAGCCGGCCGGCTTCGCTCGCCATCAGCACGTAGGGATCGAGCCCCGTCAGATCGTGATCGTCGACCATCTCGTCTCCTTCCGATCCGGGGGCACCGTAACGCGAACACCCACGCCGGATCTCTATCGGTACGCCGGGTCTCTATCGATAACGGAGGATGACGGTCGACGCGGTTTTCGCCGGCGTCTCGCCACCGACGAGGTAGCCGACCCCGTCGACGGCCGCGGCACCGGCATCGGCCACGGGATACGGCAACGTCCCGACCTCGGTGGAGTGCCCTGATGTGGGATCGAAGCGCGTGACGGTGTCGAGGATCTGCCCTCGGCTGCGCCCGCCGGCGACCAGGATGCGACCACCTACGACGACCGCGCTCGCGTCCGAGATCGGCGCCGGAAGCTCGCCGGCGATCGTTGCATCGCCGGTGGCGGGATCGATGCGCTGGATCGTCGTTACTTCGGTGCCGTCGTGATCACCGCCGAACAGCCATATCCGGCCACCGAGCACCGCGACCGCGGGGTACCGCACGGTCTGCGGGAGTTGCGCGACCGTCCGGAAGGTCGAGCCATCCGTCGTGGCGAGGACGCTCGCGACGCTGTTCGTACCGTCGAAGCCGCCCAGCACGTACGCAGTCCCGTTGACGGCAACGGCCACGAGGTCGGAACGCGCTTGGGGCATCTGCCCGACGACGCTGACAACCCCGGCGCGGTATCGCTGCACCGTCGCGAGCTCTCGGGCACTACCGCCGCCGAACACGTAGGTGTCCGAACCGATCACCACGCCCGCGGAGTCGTGCATCGGCTGGGGAAGCACCGCGAGGCGCGTCGTGGTCCCGCCCGGGAGCGCGACGCGCCAGACCCGTGCAGTCGAAGCGCCGCCCGGGTCGAGGCCCCCGATCACCAGCAACGCACGCGTATCCCCGAGCACCACCTCACGCGCGCGCGGCTCGGGGAGGTGCCAGGTAGCGGTCGAGATCTGCAGCGCGGCCGATGCGGAGGTCACCGTCGAGGGAACCGACGCGGTCGCCGAGGGGCGCGCGACGGTCGAGCTCACCGGCGACGATGTCGTCGTCGATCCCCGGTTGCTCGAGCCGCCCGAGCACGCGCTCAGCACCACAACCGCGACGGTGAGGAGACCGCACGCGCGCAACGAGGGCCACGCGCGCAACGAGGGGTCCGGCCGAGTGCCGGCCCCTGACGCCCCGCGCGCTACGGCAAGTGGGCGTTGGGATCGGCCTGGCATGCTTCACCGCTGGCAACACCCAATTCCCGCAGCTGCGCGGATTGCGCAGCCGTCGGCGCCCGGTCGCCCACCGCAAGGACGAGCTTCTCCGCGCCCGGCGACCCCATGAACACGCGCGCCGCGCACCGTGCGAGGTCGCCGGAGTCGAAGCTCTTGGCCGCCGCAACCGTGACGCCGGTCCGAAAGCTCAGCACCTCGACCGCGGTCTTCAGCGGTTGCGCGCTCGGCGCCGGCGCGCCGCCTCCCGGGTCGCACGCCGTGAAGCCCACGAGGTCGCCCGCCGCGTCCAGAGTCGTGCGCGGCCGCCCTCTGGCCCAGTCGCCGACCGCGGCCAGGAGGAATGAACGGCTGTGCTCGAATGTCGGCGCGACGGCTACGCGGTAGCACGTCGCGCCGTGGCTGCGGAACAGCACCGCTCTGCCGCCCGCGACGACGTCGGCCGCGGCCAACGCGCGGACGGGATCGATCCGCATGGCCAGGGTCAGGAACATCTCGAACGGGCCGAACGTGTCCGCCGTTCCGACGGTGACGGAATCCGGCGGAAGCACCGGTTGCTCCACCCTGACCGGTGGGGTGATGTCGCCCGATTCGACGAAGACTTCCGTCGACGGAACCGGACCGGTGATCGCATCGTTGACCGCGGCGTTGCCGCCGGACTCCTGCAACACCTCGACCGTCGAGAGCCCGAGGTCGTACGGCGCGCCCGACAAGAGATCGACGATCTCGGGTACCGACGCCGTCTCCTTGCCGATGCGCGCGCCCTCCGCGTTGTTCTCGCGGTCGTAGTCTTTCCGATCCGCGGACGAGAGTTGCTTGAGGTAATCGTCCTCGATCCGCACGGCGTCGCCTTCGATGAGACCCTTGAACGCCGACGCGTCTCCCGAATCCGAATCAGATGCTCGTTGCTGCAGCTTCGGGAGGTTGAAATGCTGATCCTGGAGCACGTGCGTCAGCTCGTGCGCGATCGTCACCTGGTGCGCGACGTCGAGCGTGCTGCCCCGGACGATGATCTCCTTGCGATCGGGGTCGTAGAAGGCGAGCGTCTCGGACGACTGCGCGGTGTCGAACCCGCGGAGCAGATCGACGTTGCCGCCGATGAACCCGAGCGCCCGGAACAGACTCTCCTCGCGCAGCGCTTCCGCGCGGTCCGCGGAGGAGGGGTTGTTCTCGTCACCGAGCTGCTTCTGAAAATCATTCGGTGCGAGATACCGGATCGGAACGGGGTGCTGGAAGTCGAGACCGCGCAGGTGCGCGACCTCGGCGGCGATCGGGGCGACGCGCGCGTCCCAGCTGGTCGGGAACCACGACCGACCGGAGCTGCGGGCAATCAACACCGCGCCCGCCGTGACCGAGAGCACGGCGGCAAACACGACCAAGCCGACCGCTCGGGCCGCATCACGACGCTCGAGCACGGGGCCCACGCGGCGTACCCTACATTCGTTCGCCATCGCCCGACGCGGATGACGGACGCGGATGACGGGCGCGGCTGTCAGGGAACGAACGAGCGCATTCACCCACGTCGAGCACTCGGTAGCATGCCGCCGTGTTCGACCCCTTCGACGCCACCCGTTCCCGAGACGCTTGGAAGGTGTTGCGGGAATTGCGCACGGAGGGCCCGCTCGCAACGATCGCCGGCAATCTGCGGTACGTCACGCGTTACGCGGAGGCACGCGGTGTGTTGCGCGACACCGAAACCTTCTCGAACGCATCGGGACTGAAGGCACCCGGCGTCGAGATTCCGTTCGAGGACCGTCTCCTCGGCGAGCTCGACCCGCCTCGGCACACTGCCGTCCGACGCATCATGGTCACTGCAATGACCCCGAAGGTGGTGCACGCGACCGAACCGTTCATCGCGTCGACTGCGGCCGCGCTGCTCGACGCGCTTGCGCCCGACCGATTCGATCTCGTCGCGTCGTACACCGGAGTCCTCCCGAACCGCGTCACCATGCATCTGCTCGGCTTCGATCCCGTCGACGCCGACCAGATCGCACGCTGGGCGAAGGAGCTGATGGAAAGTACGTTTCCGGCCCTCAACCGGACCGATCGTGGTGTGGGCTTCGCGCCTGCGTTCCCCGACTTCGCGGGTTACATCGACGCGCGTATCGCCGAGCGGACCGAGCAGATCGCCGCCGGCGATGATCCCGACGACGTGCTCGCGCGACTGATCCGCCTCGAGGTCGACGGCGCGCCGCTCCCGCCACAACAGCTCCGCGCGCTCGTGCGAAACCTCATCACCGGCGGACTCACCACCACCAGCCAGTTGCTCGGCAACCTCGCATTCGCGCTCCTCGACCGGCCCGAGCTCGAGGCGGCGCTGCGTGCGGATCGTCGGCTCCTGGCGACCGCGATCGAGGAGAGCCTCCGCCTGACGCCTCCGGTGTTGTTCATGGCGCGTGGCTGCGTGCGCGACGCCGAGATCGGGGGCTGCCCGGTACATGCCGGTGAACGCGTCATCGTCGGCGCGGCCTCGGCGAATCGCGACGAACGCGTCTTCGAGCTCGCCGAGGAATTCCGGGTCGATCGCGAGAACGCGGACCAGCACCTCACCTTCGGCTACGGCACGCACGTGTGCCCGGGCGCGACCCTTGCGCGCGCCGTCGCGCGCATCGGGGTCGGCGCGGTCCTCGATCGTTTCGCCGAAGGCGAGTTGCAGCTCGAGCCGGGATTCGCGTTCGAACAGGTGCCCACCTACTTCGAGCACGGCCCGCGGCGGCTCCCGGTCGTACGCGATCCTGCGGACGCGAAGCCACCGGGCCGCTGACTGTTCCGGGAGCCCCACGCAGAGCGAAGCGTCCCGCCGACCGGCGAGTCAGGTGTGCGCGTCGCCGAACCCGAGCACTTCGCCGTCGGCGAGCTCGAGCCAGTACCCGGCACCGGACCGCGTCGCAGTCATCCCGACGATCGGTGCGGGGGGACCGGTCGACGCGAGCGAGCCGAAGAAGTGGGCGTCGCCGAAGCTGAACACCCCACCGTCGGAAGCGACCATCCAGTAGCCCTTGCCGCTCGGCGTCGGGGCGATCCCGACGACGGGCGAGGCGATCCTCACCGCGCCCATCGACCCGAAGAAGCGCGCGTCGCCGAAGCTGAACACCCCACCGTCGCTGGCGACCAGCCAGTAACCGTTGCCGGTCGGCGTCGTCGCGATGCCGTCGACCGGCCGGTTCAGATGGATGCCGCCGGTCGAACCGAAGAAGCGCGCGTCGCCGAAGCTGAAGACCCCGCCGTCCCACGCGAGAAGCCAGTAGCCGTTCCCCGATTTCGTCGGCGCGATGCCGTTGACCGGTTGTGAGAGCGCGAACCCCGCCGTCGACCCGAAGAAGCGCGCGTCGCCGTAGCTGAACACGCCGCCGTCGGCGCCGACCATCCAGTAGCCCCCTCGGTCGGGCACCGTGGCCGCGCCCACCATCACCCACGCGATCGGGATCGACGCGGCCGAGCCGCGGTTGGCGAAGTCGCCGTGGACGCCCAGACCACCGAGCCCGTCGACCGTCGCGAAGCCGCGATCGTCGGCGCTCGGCAACAGCGCGACCGCGTCGCCGCGCCGGGGCGACAGGCCGAGATTGCCGCCGTCGCCCACCCACTCCCAGTGCCACGGCTCGGGGCACGAGCTCCCGCCCGGCTCCGCGAACGCCGGGTGGTTCCAACCGAGCGAACCCGCGACGCGTTTCATGAACGCGTACCCCGGGCTCGCAAACGTCAACGACCGACCCGCGTCGGTGAGATCGACCGCCTTGCCCCACCCGTGATACGAGTGGCCGACCGGAGTGCCGTTCGATCCCGTTCCGACCGTCGCGACGCACGCGGGATTGTTCCCCGGCTGCGCGGCCTGGTTCGCGAACTCGACCTCCTCCGACAGCGGGCGGTAGCACTCGTCGGCTCCGAGCGCGTCGTTGATCTCACGTGCCATCGCGAAGAGGCGCGCCAGGCTCGGTCCCGCTTCGCGTGCCGCGACGCAGTTGCGCGCGACGTGCACGAGCCGCGACGCCGGCACCGCACCGTTGACCGCGCCGGCGAGCGGGGT
Source organism: Acidimicrobiia bacterium (assembly GCA_036511415.1). GTDB lineage: Bacteria > Actinomycetota > Acidimicrobiia > IMCC26256 > PALSA-610 > PALSA-610. The sequence continues at coordinate 8,886 of DATCCI010000700.1, read as the reverse complement.
CGGCCGGTTGTTCGGGTTGATCGGACTGACCTCGTCCGCGCTCGCGACGCCGGCGACGACGACGACGAGCGCGACACACAGGAAGAGGGCTGCCGAGCGACGCGAAAGGATGCGCACCGCGCGCATTCAAGCAGGGTTCGGCGCGCGCGTCACGTACCGTCGCACTGACGAACCGGCGTACCCGGCGTCAGAAGAGCTTCGCGAAATCGAAGGTGCGCCAGTGCTCGGGCTGCAATCGGACCGTGATCGAATCCGCTGTACGCGGATTGTGTTCGACGTACCAGGCGCCGAGCTCGGCGCCCAGATAGCGCGTCGCCAGGGCGACCTCGTCGTGGGTCGCCGGCTCGAGCACCACAGGTCCTTCGATACTCACGTACTGGTAGGGCGCCGTCTCGGTCTGCACGGTCAGCGACGCGCGACCGGCCTCACGCAACAGCGCGGCCTTACGCGAGGAGCCGTCGATGCCGATCAGCACCTCGACGTCCTCGTACAGATACCAGACCGGCAACGCGTGCGGACCGCGCCCGGCTTCGTCGACGGCGAGGACGCCCACGTGCACGCCCGCGACGAATGCCGCGCGCTCTGCGACGGTCATTGCACCGGTTTCGGTCATCGGGTTGCGCCTCGGAATCGTTTCGGGCGCTCGAGCACCGTCTCGTCGAAGTGCGTTCAGTCGCGCTCGAGCGCGACGGCAAGGCTACCGACGGTCGCGGCCGAGGCGCCGACGGGTTCCGGCTCGCGCGTCTCGACCGCGCGGTCTTCGCGCTCGTCGACGGCCCTCGCCGGCAGCCAGACGAGAACTCCGACGACCGCGATCAGCACGATCGCCGCGGCGATCAGCGACGCCAGGTGGAGCCCGCCGATGAAACTCTGGTGCGCGGCAGTGATCACCTCGGTCCGAACACGAGCCCCGACCGGGTGAGCCGGGTCGCTCACGACGCCGACCGCCCTCCCGACCGAGTCGCGGGCCGCAACGATCAGGGGCGCGGGTACCTTGCCGCCGAGCGCGGAGGCGAGGTTCGGGCCGTAGTGCGACGACAGGACCGAGCCGAGAACCGCGACCCCGACGGCTCCCCCGACCTGCCGGGTGGTGTCGTTCATCGCAGAGCCGACACCCGCCTTCTCGCGGGGCAACGACCCCATGATCGACTCGGTCGCGGGCGCCATGACGTTCCCCATCCCGATTCCCATCAGTACGGACACGGCAATGACGTGCAACGCGCTCGATCCGACATCGAGCGTGACGAACGTGACGAGTGAGATCGCGACCATCGCCAACCCGAACGCGACGACCGCCTTGTTCCCGAACCGCACGACCCAACGCGGGCTGAGGAACGCGAAGGTCATCAACGCGGCCGACTGCGGGATGAGGATCGCTCCGGCTTTGAGCGTCGAATACCCGAGCACCGATTGGAGGTACTGCGTGAGCAGGAAGATCGTTCCGAACAGCGCGAGGAAGACGAGCATGATCGCGGCGCTCGCGGCCGAGAAGCGCGGGTTCCGGAAGAAGCGAAGGTCGAGCATGGGGCTCGACGACTTCAGCTCCCACAGGAAGAACCCGGCCAGGAGCACCGCGCCGACTCCGAATCCCGTGAGGATCTCGGACGACGTCCATCCGTGGCTCGGTGCCTCGATGATCGCCCACAGCAGCGCACCCAGGCTCACGATCGAGAGCGCGGCACCGACGGGATCGAGACGCGGAGTGGTCTTGTCGTTGGAGTCGGGCACGAGGAAGTAGCCGAGGACGAGCGCAGTGACGACGATCGGCACGTTCACGAGGAAGACCGACCCCCACCAGAAGTGCGTCAGCAGCGCACCGCCGGCTACCGGCCCGATGCCGACGCCGAGCGCGGAGACACCCGCCCAGATGCCGATGGCCCGCGCCCGCTCGCTCGGAGAGTGGAAGACGTTCGAGAGGATGGACAGCGTGCCCGGCATGATGCATGCGCCGCCGATACCCATCAGCGACCGGGTCGCGATGAGTACGCCCGCCGACGGGGCGAAGGCCGACAGCACCGAGCCGGTACCGAAGACGATCAGACCGAACGTCAGGAACTTGTAACGGCCGAAGCGGTCACCGAGGCTCCCCATCGTGAGCAGCAGACCGGCGAAGACCAGGGTGTAGGCGTCGACGATCCACTGCAGCGCGCTGCCGGACGCGCCGAGCCCGCCGAGGTTCTTCGCGTGAGCGAGCGTCGGCAACGCGACGTTCAGAATCGTGTTGTCGAGCCCGATGACCATCAGGCTGATGCACAGCACGACCAGCGTCAGCCACCGCCGGCGATACGCAACCTCGGGATTTTTCAGTTCCGATCGCACTCGCGCCCCTCCGTGACCCCACCGAGCGTATGAGAAAGAACGACGCCCGCGGCGCCGGATTCATTCCCGATCAGCCGACCCAGACGGTCTTGACGTTGCAGAAGGCCCGGATCCCCTGCGACGAGAGCTCGCGACCGAACCCGGACTCCTTCACCCCGCCGAACGGGAGCTCGGGGTAGGAGGTGGTCATGCCGTTCACGAAGACTGCGCCCGCATCGAGGCCGCTCACGAAACGTGATTCCTCGTCGGCGTCGCGCGTCCACACGTTGGACCCGAGCCCGAACACGGTCGCATTGGCCAGACTGATCGCCGCATCGGCATCACCGACACGGAACAACTGCGCGACCGGACCGAAGATCTCCTCGTGGTACATGCGCATGTCGGATGTGACGCCGGTCACGACGGTCGGCGGGTAGAACCATCCGGGCCGATCGAGCCGTCGTCCACCACACAGCACTCGGGCGCCCCGCGCGACCGCGTCGCCGATGTACGTCTCGACGTCGAGCAGACCCTGCTCGTTCGCGAGCGGACCGATATCGGTCTGCTCGTCCATCGGATCGCCGACCCGCAACGCCTGCATGCGCGCCACGAACAGCTTCTCGAACGCATCGGCCACGTCGTCGTGGACGATGAACCTTTTCGCGGCGATGCAGCTTTGCCCGTTGTTCTGCACGCGCGCGGTTACTGCCGTCTGCGCGGCCTTCTCGATGTCGGCCGAGGGCATCACCACGAACGGGTCGCTGCCGCCGAGCTCGAGCACGACCGGCTTGAGCTCCTCGCCGGCGATCCTCCCGATCGAACGACCGGCCGGCGTGCTGCCGGTAAGGGTCGCCGCGCGCACCCGCGGGTCGCGCAGGATCCGCTCGACCGACGACGCGCCGATCAGCAGCGTCTGGAACGCGCCCTCCGGGAACCCCGCGCGTCGAAACGTGTCCGCGATGAGCAGCGCAGTCTGCGGGACGTTCGACGCGTGCTTGAGCAGCCCGACGTTGCCCGCCATGAGTGCGGGGGCCGCGAAGCGGATGACCTGCCACAGCGGGAAGTTCCAGGGCATGACCGCGAGCACCGGGCCGAGCGGCTCGTAGCGTACGTACGCGCGCGTCGCGCCCACCGCGACGGCGTCGGCCGGTTCGTCGGCGAGCATCGCCGCCGCGTGCTGCGCGTAGAAGCGACACCCCTTGGCGCACTTGAGCACCTCGGCGCGCGCGGCGACGATCGTCTTGCCCATCTCGGTCGTCATCACGCGCGCGATCTCTTCGCAGTCCGCCTCGAGCGTCTCCGCGGCCGCGTTCATCCACCGGGCTCGGTCCGCGAAGGTCGTGCGGCGGTATTCGACGGCCGTCGCGGCGGCCCGAGCGATGCATTCGTCGACCTCGGCGTCGGACCGAGGCACGAAAGTCTTCTCGATCTCACCGGTGGCCGGATTCGTCGTTGCGATTGCCATGAGATCTTGTACCACCGCGCGGCCCCACGGCGCTGAGCGGCGCGTCGGTGCCAAGATGGACACGTGCGCGCGAGCCCCTTCACCTCCAGCCCGTTCGTCGGCGAAGTCGTGCCGATCGTCGAGTCCGACGCCGAGATCGGCGCCGCCCTCGAAGACGCCGAGGTCCCCCCGCTGCTGGCGGCGCTCGCCTACCTGACCGGCGACCTCTCGATCCTGCGCGACGGGCTACGCCCCGACCCGCTCCTGCTCGGCATGCCGCAGAGCGGGCTGACCGAAGCCCAGCTCGACGAGGCCCGCGAGCTGGCACTCGAGACACTCATCCGGTTCCGCGACGGGGGCTGTCGTCCCGCGCCGCCGCCCTCCGAACGCGAGCTCCTGCAGATCATGGAGTTCGCCGTCGGCGGCGGAGGCGACATGGCGCCGTACCTCCCGCTTCTCGAAGAGGAGCTGGCAATTCGCGGCGAGGACCGCCGCGCGCCGGGCTGGCGCAAGGCCGATGTGGCTCCCGACGTCGACTTCCGGGTGGTGATCATCGGCGCGGGGATGTCGGGACTCCTGGCGGCCCACAGGCTTCGCCAGGCCGGCGTCGCGTTCGTGATCCTCGAGAAGAACGACGACGTCGGCGGGACGTGGCTCGAGAACAGCTATCCGGGATGCCGCGTCGACAACCCCAACCATAACTACAGCTACTCGTTCGCACAGCGCCACGACTGGCCGCTGCATTTCTCCACCCAGGACGTCCTGCTCGACTACTTCCGCCGGTGCGCCGACGCCTTCGACCTCCGCGAGCTCGTCCAGTTCGGAACGACCGTGCGCGCCGCGACGTGGTCGGAGCCGGAGCGGCGCTGGAAGGTCGAGGTACAGCACCGCGACGGCCGCGAAGAGACCATCGTGGCCAACGCGGTCGTCAGCGCGGTCGGGCAACTGAACCGCCCGCTCTTCCCCGACATCGAAGGCCGCGATTCGTTCGCGGGCACGACCTTCCACTCAGCCCGTTGGGACCACTCGATCGACCTGCGAGACAAGCGCGTCGCCGTGATCGGCACCGGCGCGAGCGCGGTGCAGTTCATCCCGGAGATCGCACCGCGCGTCGGCGAGCTGCTGGTGTTCCAGCGCACGCCACCGTGGCTCGGCCCGACCGACGACTACCACGCTGCAGTCGAGCCGGGTTTGCGCTGGTTGTACGCGCACGTCCCGTCGTACAGCGAGTGGAACCGCTTTCACATCTTCTGGAAGATGGGCGACGGCGTGCTGGCGGGAGTGCGCGTCGATCCCGACTGGGAGCCGAAGGACCATGCGGTCGGCCTCTTCAACGACATCCTCCGTCAGCTCCTGACTGGATACCTCCAGACCCAATTCGCCGACCGGCCCGATCTCCTCGACAAGGTGCTGCCGAGCTACCCGCCGGGAGCGAAACGTCTCCTGCGCGACAACGGGGTCTGGGCCGGTGCGCTGAAGCGCGACAACGTACAGCTGCTCACCGAGACGATCCGCGAGATCACGCCGACGGGCGTCGTCACGGCCGACGGCACCGCGCACGACGTCGACGTCATCATCTACGGGACCGGCTTCCAGGCATCGAAGTTCCTCACTCCGATGACGGTGACGGGCCGGGGCGGCATCGACCTGCACGAGCAGTGGAACGGTGACGCCCGTGCGTACCTCGGTGTAACGGTTCCCGGGTTCCCGAATCTCTTCTGCCTGTACGGGCCGAACACGAACATCGTGATCAACGGAAGCATCATCTACTTCTCCGAGTGTGGCGTGCGGTACATCCTCGGCTGCCTCGGGCTGCTGCTCGGCGGTGAACACCGCGCCCTCGACGTCCGCAAGGACGTGCACGACGAGTTCAACGAACGTGTCGACGCGGAGAACGCGCTCATGGCCTGGGGCTGGTCCGACGTCAACAGCTGGTACAAGAACGAACACGGCCACGTCGCCCAGAACTGGCCGTTCACGCTGCTCGAATACTGGCAACGCACACTCGCGCCCGATCCCGGCGACTACGAGCTGATCGACTGAACCCGGACAACGATGTTCCCGCGGGAGGTCTCGTGAACAGGTTCTCGGGCAAGGTCGCGATCGTCACCGGTGGCGGATCGGGTATCGGCCGCGCGACCGCGCTCGTGCTCGCGTCCGAAGGCGCACAGGTGACGGTGGCCGACATCGCCGAACACCCGGCGACGGAAGTCGTGGAAACGATCGCGGCAACCGGGGGTGTCGCCCGCGTGCAGGTCGTCGACGTCGCCGATGCCGACGCGGTCGCGGCGATGGTCGACGACACGGTGCAGGCGTTCGGCGGACTCGACATCCTGCACAACAACGCAGCTGCCCTCGATCAGAACCGGGCCGATCAGGACGTGGTGACGATGGATCTCGCCACGTGGGAGCGCGTGCTCGCGGTGAATCTGACCGGCCCGATGCTCGGTTGCCGGTTCGCGATCCCCCGTATGCTCGAGCGCGGCGGCGGCTCGATCGTCAACACCGCGTCGGCGGCCGCGTTCTACGGCAGCCATTCGCTCGCTGCCTACGGGACGTCGAAGGCGGGTGTCGTCGCGCTCACTCGTTACGTCGCAACCGCCTACGGCGAGCGCGGAATCCGGTGCAACGCGGTTGCCCCGGGAGTCGTCGTCGCGCGCGACGCGCAGGATGCGCTCGGCGGGCCGATGGGCGATCGCCTGCGCCGATACAGCACGAGCCATCTCGTCGGGCGGCTCGGCTACCCGGAGGAAATCGCGGCCGCGGTCGCGTACCTCGCGTCCGACGACGCCGCGTTCGTGACCGGCGAGGTGCTGCGCGTCGACGGTGGATTCACCGCGCACACACCCACCTACGCGACCGACCGGCACCCGGATCGCTAGCTCTCACTGCGCCGCTGCGAGGGTCGGCGCCGCCGGCGAGAGGGGCCGCGGGTACCGACACCTCTTCCATGTCGGAGTGAACGAAGGTTGCCAATCCCGCACAAACCCGACATCAGTTGCTTCAGCGGCCGGGTCGGGTTGACGAACCTGAGGTGTGCCGACGGCGACGCAGGAGGACGCGCGGGGCGATTCGGGCACGACGTCGCGATCTGCCGTCATCGCGGTCGTGGCCGCCGCGAACCTCCTCGGCGTGGGCGCGATCGTGGTGATCTGGTGGCTCGCAGAGCACGACCTCATCGAGGGCCCGCCGTATTGGGCGTTCGCCGGCATGATCCTGGCGTCGATCGCCTTCGACCTCGCGGGCCGGGCGTGGTACCGGCGCCGGCCCGACTCCCACGTACGCGAACAGGTTCGCGTGGTCATTGCCGTGGGCACGACGACACTCGTCCTGTACGCGAGCGGGTGGGGCTCGCTGCTCGGCATCGCGTATGCCCTCTGTGCGGTACAGATCCTCGCCCAGCTACGCGACACCGATTGGAGGGCGGTCTTCGGCTGGTGCGTCGTCGGCGTCGCCGCGGGCGAGGTAGCAGTGGGAGCGGGCGTCGCCCCGACAATGGTGGGCATCGCCGGATCTCACGTCGTCGCGGGCTCGGGACTCGCCCTGCTCGCCGGCGTGCTGTGGGTCGTGAGCGGAATCCTCGCGGCGCGCGACACGGTCGAGCGGGAGGTTCGTGCGCGCGGTCGGCGCCTCGCTCACGAGGCAATGACCGACTCGCTCACCAAGCTGCCCAACCGGGCCGCGTTCACCGCCGCCCTGGAGCGTTCGTGCGCGGCGCACGAACCCGCGATCCTCGCGTTCGTCGACCTCGACAACTTCAAGGACATCAACGACTCCTTCGGCCATCACACCGGTGACGACGTACTCGTCGAGGTTGCGGCGCGGCTTCGCCGGGTCGTGCGCACCGACGACATGATCGCCCGGTTCGGCGGCGACGAGTTCGTCATCTTGGTGAAGTCGACGCGCGACCCTGCCGCCGCCGACCGGCTCGTCGAGCGCGTGTGGGCCGTTCTCGCGGAACCGTGGCCGATCATCGCGCCCAACACGATTTCCGCGAGCGTCGGCGTCGTCGACGACGACATCGGAACCCGGTCGCCCGACGACCTGCTCCGAGCCGCCGACACGGCGATGTACGGGCGCAAGCACGGTCTCAACTCGACCGGCTCGATGACGACCATGACGTCGCGTGCGCTCGCGCACCACCGCCTGGCCATGGACGGGATGCACGGCAGCTTCGTAGTACTCCATGCGATCCGTAAAGGTGAAGAGATCGTCGACTTCGAGATCGTCGAGGCGAACGCGATCGTGCGTGACGCGTTCGAGCCCGCGTGCGGCCCGATCGTGGGCACCCGCCTGTCGAGGCTCAACGCCGTAGCCGACAACACCGCGTGCGTCCCGCTCTACGAACGAGCACTTTCGACCGGCGGACGGGTCGTCGCCGAGCTCAACCTGACGCTTCCCGACGGTCGGACCGAGTGGCGCAACCTGAATGTCGTCACCGTCGATCGCGACATCGTCGCCGTGATCGCAAACGACATCAGCGCGAAAGTCGCAGCCCGCGAATTGCTGGAGCGACAGGTGCACTTCGCGAGCCTGATCGCGCGATCGAGCGATCTCGGTTGTGTCGTCGACGCGCACGGCAACATCGTGTACGCGCCGTCGTGGGGCACGGCATTCCTCGGCTACACGAGCGAGGAGCTCGGGCCGCCGCTCTCGAGGGTCGCGCCCGGCGATCGCGCCGTGGCCGCGGCCTGGTTCGACCAGGTGCGAGCACTCCCTCCCGGGACCGAGCCACGATCGGTGATCCTGACGTTCGTGGCCAACGACGGCGAGGTGCGCACCTGCGAAGTCACCGCGCAGAATCGCGCCGACGAAGCCGCGACCGGCGGCATCGTGTTGAGCGTGCGCGACGTCTCCGCCGTCGTCGCGGCGGAGGCGCACCTGGCCGCCGTCGCCGACGCGATCACCGATGTGATCACGATCTGCGACGCGCAGAGCCGGATCACGTGGGTCTCGGGCGCGGTGCGCGCCGCGCTCGGCTTCGAGCCCGACGAGCTCGCGGGCGTCTCGGTCTTCGACCTCGTCCATCCCGAAGAGCACCCCGCGATCGCGCAGCGCTTCCTCGGCTTCGTCGCCGAGACCGGTACCGACCGGCCACCGATCGAGCTCCGTCTGCGTCGAGCCGACGGCACCTACCGCTGGTT
>DATCCI010000699.1:0-5175 GCA_036511415.1 Acidimicrobiia bacterium | reverse complement strand
TAAGCCGGTTCTTGCTCGCGCTGTCCGTTGTCGGCCTAGTGCCCGTCCGTCTCGTCCGGGCGATTCTTTCGAGGAATCTTCAACACGGAGATCGGAACGCAAAGGGGCAACCATGTTGAGATGCCGCTGCCGTCTCCGCGTGAAGCGTCCGAGCAATTGCTCGGACGCGCGCCCGACCAGATCTCCGTCCTCGTCGCCTGGCCCGGCCACGCTGCCCATCGGGTCGAGGTCGGAGGCGCCGCGTTCGTGGTCAAGGTCGACGCCGACCGCGACGTCGTCGCCCGTGAAGTCGCCGGGCACCGGCGTGCCGCCCGAGCCGGCATACCCGTGCCGGAGCTGGTTGCCGCTGCAGACCACTGTCTCGCGGTGCGATTCGTCGAGGGCACACCGCTCTCCGAGCCGGCGAGCGACTCGGCTTGGCGCGCCGCGGGAAGCGTGCTCAGCCAGGTTCACGGCCTCGCGCCGGGCGCGCTGATCGGAGACGGTTTCGGCTCGGCGAGCGCGACCTGGCCCGAGTTCGTCGAGGGACTCCTCACGCGTGAGCTCGAAGGCTGCGTCCGCGAGCTCGGTTTCGACCCCGACCAGGGCGAACGCATTCGCGGCGCGTTCGACGATGCGCGATCACTGATCGACCAGCGCGTGCCCGTGTGGTGTCACGGCGATTGTCAGCCGGAGCACGTGCTCGTCGATCCCCGCGACGACTCGGTCGTGGCGATCATCGACTGGGCTGATCACGGCCCGGCCGACCCCGCGTGGGACCTTGCCGTTCTCTCGCTCGAAGACCCGGCACGCGTCGGCGCGCTGCTCGACGGCTATGGCTACGGCGCCCGTGCAGTCGATCGCGGTGAGGTTCGCACTCTCCTCAGCCTGTTTGGCGTGTTGCGATGGTTGGGTGAGGCGCGCTGGCTCGCCGCCCGTTCGCACCCGCAAGCTGCCGCTGCGCTCGAGCGGGCCACTCGCTGGAAGTCCGCGCGCTCCGGCTAGTGGTGGATCGCCCCCGTGTCGACCGCCTCGAACGCCGCGCCCGGCACCGACTTCAGCTGATTCAGGTCGTCGTCGTTCCACCGTTTGTCGACGGCCCCGCTGATGTACCACGACGAGCCGTTGTCGGCGACGATCATCCCGTAGGTCTTGAGCGCCCGCAGGATCACGAGTGCCTCTCCGTGGTAGTGGGTGAGCGAGAAGCTCGCCTTCAGCCGGAGTCGTAGCCCCATCGGCGGCAGCGCCGGATTCGTCGTCGAGGACGCGTAGTGGGTTGCGGGGAGGATGTAGCCGCGCTGCGTCTTCGGGGCCGTGAACCGCAAGGCGTGATCGATGTGACCGGCCGCGATCTCGTCGTAGCGGACGAGGCCCGGGAGGATCGGGAGTCCGGCCGCGTCGGCCGACGTCCATCCCAACGGCCGCAACGCGTTCGATTTCAGGTTCCAGTTGACGCCCACGTCGGCGTTCCAGTGGTTGCCCTCCCAAAATGCTCGGCCGAGCTCGTACAGGTGGCATGTTCCCTGCTGCACCACGAGCACGTGCCGGTCGCCGGTGCTCGCCGAGCCGCCCTCGACGGGCGCGTTGCCCGGGATCGGGAACGGGCCCGGATCGCTCTCGTCGCCGTACGCCGTGTAGTCGATCGCAACCTTCGGCTGGGACACCGGCACGACTTTGAACGGGATGCCGTATGCGCCCGCGCCGCCGAAATCGGCGTGGAGGTTCACCTTTCCGGCCGAGCTGATGTTCTGGACCAGCGTGGTCGAATCGGAGCGCACCTCGAGCGAGTCGACCTGCTCGTTCCACGGGTTGTTCGCCGGGAACATGGGGCAGCCACCGAGGCTCGGCGCGGGCGTCGCGGCCCCGCCGGCCCCGCCGGGTCCCGGTAGGAGGGGTGCCGGCGGCATGCACGCGCTCAACATGCCGGCGGCGGCGACTATCCCGGCGAGCACGCGTCCGTTCACTGCCACTGCATCGGCAGACCGCCGTGTTCGACTTGAACCTCATAGCATTGCGCCGTGACGGTCGCATTCATCCCGAGCCCGAAGCACGGCATCGTGCACATCGGTCCGCTCCCGTTGCACGCGTACGGTTTGATGCTCGCGATCGGCGTGCTCGTCGCGACCAAGGTCGCCGAGACGCGTTGGGCGCGCACCGGGCGCGATCCGAAGGAGTTCGGTGCGATCGTCGTTCCCGTCGTGATCGCCGGTGTCGTCGGCGCGCGCATTTACCACCTGTTCACCGGGTACAAGTGGAGCGACGGCGGCTTCATCGGCACTTTCGAGATCTGGAAGGGCGGCCTGTCGATCTGGGGTGCCGTGGGCGGTGGTCTCATCGCCGTGTGCGTGGTCGCGCGCCGTCGCAAGCTGGACACGCTCGTGCTCGTCGACGTCATCGCGCCCGGGGTTGTGCTCGCGCAGGCGATCGGACGCTGGGGCAACTATTTCAATCAGGAGCTCTTCGGAAGGCCGACGACGCTCCCCTGGGGGTTGGAGATCGATCCCGCCCACCGTCCTCCCGGATTCAAGAACTACGCGACCTTCCATCCGACCTTCCTCTACGAGTCGTTGTGGTGCCTGCTGGTGTTCGGCACTATCGTGCTGGTCGAACGGCGCCACACGCTCAAGCGCGGTCAGGTATTCGCTCTGTACGTCGCGATGTACACCTTCGGCCGTATCTGGTTCGAGGCGTTGCGGATCGACGACGCAACTCGCATCTTCGGCGTGCGCTTCAACCTGCTCTTGTCGATCGTCTTGTGCGTCTTCGGAACCCTCTGGTTCATCTGGCTCGGGCGTCGACCGCAAACCGCGACAGCCGAGACGCAGAGTGCTGCCGAACCACTGGTCGCCCACGCCGACGAAACCGAGACCTGACAACTGGTCGGGGATATCCCCGATACAAATCGGCGACCCCGCCCTCTAAGGTGACGCCGTGACAACCACGATTCCACCCACCACGACGGTCGCCGCGCGTGCGGTTGAAGCGTCGAAGTACTACGGCACGGGCGACACCGTCGTCCACGCGCTCGATGCGATCGACGTCGAATTTCCCCGCGCGGAGTACACCGCGATCATGGGGCCATCGGGCTCGGGGAAGTCCACCCTCTTGCACTGCCTCGCCGGGCTCGACTCGTTGACCAGCGGTCACGTCTATCTCGGCGACATCGACCTCAGCACACTCTCCGACAAGGAAGTCACACGCGTGCGGCGCGACCGTGTCGGCTTCGTGTTCCAGACGTACAACCTGATCCCCACGCTCACCGCCCTCGAGAACATCACGCTCCCGATCGCCCTCGCGGGCCACAAGCCCGACCAGGCCTGGCTCGACCGCATCGTCGACACCGTGCGTCTGCGCGATCGCCTCTCGCACCGCCCCTCAGAGATGTCCGGCGGCCAGCAGCAGCGGGTTGCGGTGGCGCGTGCCCTGGTGACCCGGCCGGAGATCGTCTTCGCCGACGAGCCGACCGGCAATCTCGATTCGCGGGCGAGCGCGGAGATACTCGGGTTCATGCAACGCGCCGTGCAGGAGTTCGGACAGACGATCGTCATGGTGACGCACGACCCGATCTCGGCCTCGTACTCGAATCGCGTGGTATTCCTGGCCGACGGACGCATCGTCGACGAGGTGCAGGATCCCACCGCCGACGCGGTGCTCGACAAGATGCGCAAACTCGGCGGCGAGTAGCCCATGTGGAAGGTCACCCGCAAGGGTCTCGCCGGTCACAAGCTGCGCTTCGTACTGACCGCGCTCGCTGTCGTTCTCGGCGTCTCGTTCGTCTCCGGCACGCTCGTGTTGACGGCAACGATCCAAAAGACTTTCGACGATCTGTTCGCGAACATCAATCGCGGTACCGATGCCGCGGTGCGCTCCGAGAACGTCATCAAGTCCAGCTTCGGCCCCGACCAGCGCGCCAACGTCCCCGCGTCTCTGCTCGCGGTCGTGCTGAAGACGCCAACCGTCGAGGCCGCCAACGGCAATATTCAGCCCTACGCGCAGGTGGTCGACAGCAACGGGAGCGCGATCGGGGGGAACGGTCCGCCGACATTCGGACTCGGCTGGGACCCGAATCCAAAGTTGAACCAGTTCCACATCGTCGACGGGACTCCGCCGGAGACCGACGGCCAGATCGTGATCGACAAGCAGACGGCCGACAAGGGCCATTTCAAGGTCGGCGACCACGTCACGGTTCTCACCACGAAAGCGCCGCGCACGTACGCTCTCGCCGGCATCGCGAAGTTCGGCACCGTCGACAGCCTCGCGGGAGCGTCGATCGTTCTGTTCACGCCTGATGAAGTCCAGCGCGTCGCGAACGTGAAGAACGAGTTCTCCCAGATCTCGGTCGTCGCGAAGCCGGGGGTCTCGCAGACTCAGGCCGCCAAGGACATCGAGGCGACGCTCGCCGCCAACGGCCAGAAGGGCTACCAGGTCATCACGGGCAAGGCGCTGACCAAAGAGAACCAGGACGCGATCAACAAGGCGCTTGGCTTCATCAGCACGGCGCTCCTGGTGTTCGCGTTCGTCGCGCTCATCGTAGGGATGTTCATCATCTACAACACGTTCTCTATCGTGGTCGCGCAACGCATGCGCGAGATGGCGCTGCTGCGCGCGATCGGCGCGTCGCGGCGCCAGGTTCTCGGGTCGGTGATCGGTGAGGCCGTCGTCGTGGGCGTCCTTGCGAGCGCGATCGGCGTGGTCGCGGGGCTCGGATTATCGATCGGCCTCAAGGCGGTCATGAACGCGTTCGGCTTTCAGATCCCCGGCAGCGGGGTAGTGCTGCGGCCGATCGCGATCATCGCGGGATTGCTCGTCGGGACGGTCGTCACGATCGTGTCGGCGGTTGTCCCGGCCCGCCAGGCGGCGCGCGTTCCCCCGATCGCGGCGATGCGCGCCGTCGCCCTGGAACGCCCGATCAACGTGTTGCGCCGCATCGCGATCGGCGGCGCCATCCTGCTCGTCGGCGTCCTCATGATGTTCCAGGGCCTCTTCGGCGACAGCGGCATCCTCTTCGTCGGACTCGGCGCGCTGCTGATGCTCGTCGGGGTGTTCGTGCTCTCCCCGCTGTTCGCACGCCGAATCGCGCGCATCATCGGTGGCCCGCTCACGAAGTTGCGCGGCATCGTCGGAAGCCTGTCGCGCGAGAACGCGGCCCGGAACCCCCGGCGGACGGCGACGACCGGCGCCGCGGTCATGATCGCC
>DATCCI010000698.1:0-2157 GCA_036511415.1 Acidimicrobiia bacterium | reverse complement strand
AGTGCCACGCCCGCCCCCTCGTTTCAGAGTTTCACGCGGTGGACGTGTCCCATGGGGCGCGTCGTGAACGAGCGACGAACCCAGACGGGGAGGGAGGTGTCCGAGCCGGCGGTCTTCGCATCGCGGCACCGGCCCGATCTTCGCCCGGTGGCTCGCGCGGACGCGCGGTCGGGCCGGACATGATCCCGGCTTGATCGCTTCCTTGGCTGCACCGTAGTCCGGCACCGCAAGGACCGCGCGTTTTACACGGATGCCAGGCCGGTCTCCGCGGTGTAAAACCAGCAAACCGTTCGAGCTAGACGGTGAGCGAAGCCGATGAACGCGTCAGCGTGGTGTTCGTGATGGCGGTTAGCTCGGCTTTGATCCAATGATCCGCATGTGCCAAACGGAGGAGATCCCGTATGTCGATCGTTTCTCTTCATCGTCCCGCCCGCGACTGTGCCCCCCGGTTGGCGGATCTTGACCGCGAACGGGCGAGCTATCGGGTTGAGGTCCCGGAGCGCTTCAATGCCGTGTTGGACATCGTCGAGACCTGGGCCTCAGAGGACCCCGATGCACTCGCGGTGTTGTCCCTGAATGCGGTCGGAGACGTTGTCGCGGAGCAGTCGGCGGCCGACTTGGCGCTTGCCTCGCGCCAGGCGGCGCGGGCGCTGTTGGATCTCGGCGTGGGCAAGGGCGACCACGTTCTCGTGATGCTGCCGCGGGTCCCGGAGTGGTACGCGGCGCTGTTTGGCGCGATGCGGATCGGCGCGATCCCGATGCCCGGCCCGAACCTGCTGACCTCGAAGGACCTCGCCTACCGCTTCGAGCAGACCGGCGCGACCGCAGCGATCACCGACGAAGCGGGCGCCGGGAAGGTCGACGAGGCGGTTCCGGGTCTGGCGACCCGTCTGTGCGTCGGCGGCGCGCCCGGCGGCTGGCTGTCGTTCGAGGAGCAGTGCCATGCGGCCGGGGACGGGGAGACACCTGTCGACCCGACTGATCGCGACGATCCGCTGCTCCTGTACTTTACGAGCGGCACGGTCTCCTATCCGAAGATGGTCCAGCACGTTCAGTCCTACGCGCTTGGCCACATCGGGACGGCCCGTTTCTGGCATGACCTGCGTCCGGGCGACCTGCACTGGACCGTCACCGACACAGGCTGGGCCAAGGCAGCGTGGGGCGGGCTGTTCGGGCAGATGCACGAGCGGGCGGCGCTCCTTAACGTCGCGCTCGGCGCCCCCGACGCCGACACGATCTTCGGCATCCTTGCCCGCCATCGCGTCACGTCGTTCTGCGCGCCGCCGACTCTCTACCGACGGCTGGTCCAGGCCGACTTTTCCAAGCACGACCTCTCGGCGCTGCGGCATTGTACGAGCGCCGGCGAGCCGCTGAACCCCGAGGTCATCCGCGCCTGGCAAGAGGGCACGGGCGGGCTGATGATCTACGACGGCTTCGGCCAGACAGAAACACCGTGCCTGGTGGCAAACTACCGCGCAATGAAGGTTCGCCCCGGGTCGATGGGCCGCCCGATCCCCGGCTTCGAGATCGCGATCGTCGACGACGACGGCCAACCAGTCAACGAGGGCGAGGTGGGAAACATCGTCGTGCGCTGTGAACCTGAGCGTCCCGTCGGGCTGTTCCCCGGCTACCACAACAACCCGGATGCGTCGGCGGAGGCGTTCCGCGGGCCGTTCTACTTCACCGGTGACAAGGCGGCCATGGACAAGGACGGCTACTTCTGGTTCGAGGGCCGCGGCGACGACGTCATCACCTCCAGCGCCTACCGCATCGGACCGTTCGAGGTCGAAAGCGTGCTCGTCGAGCATCCGGCCGTGATGGAGGCCGCAGTCGTCGGCAAGGACGATCCCGAACGCACGCAGATCGTCACGGCCTTCTGCATTCTCACCCCAGGGCACGTCCCGTCATCCGAACTCGCCGACGAACTTAAGGACTACGTGAAGCACCGCACCGCCCCGTACAAATACCCGCGCGAGATCCACTTCGTAGACGAACTACCCAAGACCGTCAGCGGCAAGATCCGGCGCTCGGAACTACGCACCCGACTCGCCGACGGACGCCTCGAAGGCTAACGTGTCGGCTGCCACGACACACTGCGAGTAGCTTAGGTCGCGCCGACCCGACTGGTTGTCTGGACAGCTCTCGTTCTCTGCTTCG
>DATCCI010000697.1:0-2472 GCA_036511415.1 Acidimicrobiia bacterium | reverse complement strand
AGCCGACGAGCACGCCCGCCGCGCCCGCCCCGATGAGCCCGAGAAAGACTCGGCGCCCGATCGGAGAACCTGCATCTGTCACACAGTCAGGATAGGTGGCCGCGGTATCTCCGAGGCACGCGGCCCCGGCCGGTTCCGATTACTCCGCGATCTCGCGAATCTTCTGGATTCGCTCGGCAGCATGGTTCGCGTCGACTCCTTGGATCTGTAGGAGCTCGTCGCGCGTCGCGTCGGCGATCGCGGCTGCGTCGGGATCGGCCGCGGCGAGCCGGGCCTCGATGCCCTCGGCCATGATGCGTTCGGCCTCGTCGATCAGCGCCGCGACCATCTCCGATTCGGGTACGACGCGTACGACCTGACCCTTCACGAACAGGTGGCCCTTGCCCCGGCCGGCGGCAATTCCGAGATCGGCTTCGCGCGCCTCGCCGGGACCGTTCACGACACATCCCATGACCGCGACCTGGAGCGGGATGTTGCGCGCTTCCAACGCCGCCTGCGCGTCGGTCGCGACGCGGATCACGTCGACCTCCGCCCGGCCGCACGACGGGCACGCGATGAGGTCGAGCCCCTTGCGTTCGCGCAGTCCCATCGCCTCGAGCAACGTCCGCCCGGCCTTCGCTTCCTCGACCGGGTCGGCGGTCAGTGAGAAGCGGATCGTGTCGCCGATGCCCTCGGCGAGCAGCGTGGCGATGCCGGCGACACCCTTGATCAACCCTTGGGGAACGACGCCCGCTTCCGTGACGCCGAGATGCAAGGGGTGGTCGGTCGTCTCCGACAGCAAACGGTACGCGTCGATCATCAGCGGCACGCTCGACGCCTTCACCGAGATCTTGACGTCGTCGAAGTCGACCTCACGGAACAGGTCGAGCTCGTGCATCGCGGACGCGACCATCGCCTCGGCCGTGATCCCCCCGTGCTCGGCCGCCATTGCCGGATCGAGCGAGCCCGCGTTCACGCCGATCCGGATCGGGACGCCGCGCGCTTTGGCTTCTGCCGCCACGAGCTTGATGTGTTCCGGCTTGCGGATGTTGCCCGGATTGAGCCGGAGCGCGTGCACGCCGGCTTCGAGCGCGCCGAGCGCGAGCTTGTGCTGGAAGTGAATGTCGGCGACGATCGGCACCGGCGACCGCGGCACGATCTGCGCGAGCGCTTCGGCCGCCTCCTCTTCGTTGCAGGTGCAGCGCACGATGTCGCAGCCCGCGGCCGCGAGCGCATAGATCTGTGCGAGCGTGCCGTCGACGTCGGCGGTCTTCGTGGTGGTCATCGACTGGATGGATACCGGTGCGTCACCACCGACCGGCACGCGGCCGACCATCACCTGGCGGGTGCGTCGACGAGGAGTCACGTCGTCAGCCTACGGCGAGTGCCGCGTCACGGCCGAGCCCACACGAAACCTTCATACTCTCCGGTCAGAACGGGTTCGCGACGGGATGCGTGATGTCGAGGAAGAGGCTCGACAAGAAGATGAACCCGAGCACCGCCACCACCGCAACCGTGAGGGGCAGCAGCTTGGCGGCGTCGACCTGGACCCGCCGGCCGCGAATCGTCGACGCGATCTTCTCGTAGAGCGCGATCGCGATGTGCCCACCGTCGAACGGGAGGAGCGGAAGGAGATTGAACAACCCGACGAAGATGTTGATGGCGATGAGGAGCCCGAACACGCTCACCCATCCGGCCTTCACCGCGTCGCTCGCGAGGGCGCCGACACCCGCGGGCGAGACGAATCGCTTCGCCTGGTCGGTGTGACTGCTCGTATCGCCGGACAGGATGCGGAAGTAGTTCGAGATCCCGGCCGGTGAGAACATGCTGCCGATCGCCTTGATCGACTGCCAGCCGACATCGGTGACCTGTAGCGGTGCCTGCGCGATCGACGTGACGAGCCCCGGGTGCGAGATGACCGAGCGCGGGGCGACGCCTGCGACTATCCGCTTCACGCTCGGGTCGGTGCTCTGTTGCAACGTGACCGAGACCGTGACGTCCTCGGTGCCGCGGCGCGCGACGAAGCGCACGACGTCGCCGACACGCGCCGGATGGTCCGGCGGATTGATGAGTTGCTGTACCTGCGTCCAGCTGTCGACGTTGACGCCGTTCACCGACACGATCGTGTCGCCGGACCGAAGCCCGGCGGCCTCGGCGCCTTGTGTCGTCTGAGCCAACGTCAGCACCGCGCGCTCGCTGCGGAAGTCGCCGGCGAAGAACAGCACGACGAACATCAAGATGACGGCGAGCACGAAGTGCACGGCCGGCCCGGCCGCGGCGACGAGCACCTTCGGACCGGCGCGTTTGTTTCGATAGGCGCGGGGCTCGTCCTGCGGATCGACCTCTTCGAGGTTGGTCATGCCGATGATGCGGCAATACCCGCCGAGCGGGACCGCCTTCACTCCGTACTCGGTCTCGCCGCGCGTGACCGACCAGAGTCGCGGGCCGAATCCGACGAAGAACTCCGTCACCTTCATTCCCGACCGCTTGGCC
>DATCCI010000696.1:0-7029 GCA_036511415.1 Acidimicrobiia bacterium | reverse complement strand
TGGCAGCGGCTACTGGCTCGTCGCATCCGACGGCGGCGTGTTCGCCTTCGGCACCGCCCACTTCTACGGATCGATGGGCGGTCACCATCTCAACTCGCCGATCACCGGCATCGTCGCGACCGCGGATGGTCGCGGCTACTGGCTCGTCGCCAAGGACGGCGGCGTGTTCAACTTCGGCGACGCGGTCCTCTCGGGATCGATGGGCGGCACGACCCTCGTCGCGCCCGTGGTCGGTCTCGCCTCGAGCAGCGCCGGAGGGCTGCCGACGACCGGACCGCAAGGCCCGGCCGGCGCGCGCGGCCTGTCCGGCGCAACCGGCATGTCCGGCGCAACCGGTTCCGCCGGAGCGACCGGACCGACGGGGCCGGCAGCGGCGCCGAGCTACGCGTACATCTACAACCTCACTCCCCGCATCGTGGCGATCGAAGGCGATGTCATCTTCGACAGCAACGGCCCCCTCGTGGGGTTCACGCACACTGCCGGAACGTCGACGCTCTCGGTTACCGCGGCCGGCACCTACCTGGTCGACCTTTCCGCCTCCGCCACCGAGCCCAGTCAATTCGCCCTGACGGTGAACGGCGTCGCGGTTCCGCAAGCGACGTACGGCTCGGGTGCCGGCACGCAGCAGGACGGCGGCCAGGTGATCCTGAATCTCAGCGCCGGTGCTGTCCTGACGCTACGCAATCACTCGTCCGCGTCAGCGGTCACGCTGGCAACCCTCATCGGGGGCACGCAGGCCAACGTCAATGCCTCCCTCGTCGTCGAAAAGCTCGGCTGAGGTCGCGACGCCGGGCTCGGCCTCAGCCGACGGTTTGATTGGCGGCTTCGAAGTGGGCCAGGGTGCGGGCGACGTCGTAGGGCTCTTCCCGATACGGCGTGCCGGTCCATTCACTGCGCGGCGTCGCGAAGAAGTCGCCGCCGTACACATGGATCGCTCCCGCGAAGCTCGTCGTGGGGTTGGTAACCGCGTGGATGGTGTCGTCACCGAGCAGGCAAACGTCGCGCGGCCGCAGTGATCGTCCGCCCGAGCCGACCAGGTCGGGCCCGCTCCGCCGGTAGAAGGCGTTGTCCTCGCCGCCCGTGTAGATGCCGATCGCGGCCCACATTCGGTGGTCGTGCGGTCCGAGCGTCATTCCCGGCGCCCACACGACCTTGATGACCGTCAGCTCCGGCGAGACGTGCAATCGGGCGATCTCGGCGCGCTCGGGCGGCAGCGCAGCCGCG
This sequence comes from Acidimicrobiia bacterium, assembly GCA_036511415.1. Taxonomy (GTDB): domain Bacteria; phylum Actinomycetota; class Acidimicrobiia; order IMCC26256; family PALSA-610; genus PALSA-610. The sequence continues at coordinate 5,805 of DATCCI010000696.1, read as the reverse complement.
ACCTCGGAGGGATCCGCGATCGCCCGCGCGAGAACGTCGCGGATCGCCGGCAGCGGTTCGGCTTCCTTGCCGGCGGCGATGCATGCGTTGACGAAAGCATCCAGGTCGAGCATCTGACCAGCATCGCGCGACCGCTCCCTCGGTGCGGCCTACGAACCTACGGATCGGGCTGCGGATCAGCCGACGCGGCGCGGGTGGTGGCGTAGTTCGGGGACCAGCCCGCCGTCTTGGAGCGTGCGCAACGCGCGCTCCTCTTCGGCGTCGATGACCAAGGCCTCGCCCGGCTCGCGCCGGAGGATGAAGCTCACGACACAGTCGTCGCAGGCACTCGTTTCGGCCATTGTGCAATCGTCGCAATCGATCGTGCGAACGTTCATGGCGCCAGCATGCCGAGCAGGTGTGACAGTTACGACGGGCCGGGTACGACGGGCCCGGTACGACGGGCCGGCTGCGACAGCTCGTCGTGGAGCTGGTCGGCGTCGGCGGGTTCGATCCCGATCTTGTCGCCGGTCGCGTTGCACCAGCGACACCTCACCTGCTCGACCCGCTCCTCGAGCACGTCTTCCTCTTCGATCTCGAGATCGCCACCGATCGTGTAGTGGTGGAACGCCCGGGTACGCCGGGTCGCCACGACGTCGAAACGGGTGACGTTCCCGCAGGCATTGCAGCGATAGCGCGTCGGGCTCACGGCCCCGGAGCCTATCGAGATCGAACGTATGTGCGTGCGAACATCTGTTCGACTAGGCTCCTCGATCCGTGGCGCCAACTTCCCCGCTCACGGCGGTGTTGCCCGGTTTCGAACCGGCATCTCCCGCTCCCCCCGGCGCCGCGCGCCAGCAGTCGCTCGCCGACCTCGGCACGCCGCTCGCCGAGACCACCTTCGTCGTGGTCGACCTCGAGACGACCGGCGGCTCGGCGCAGTCCGACGCGATCACCGAGATCGGCGCCCTCAAGCTGCGCGGCGGCGAGCTGCTCGGCCGCCTGGAGTCGCTCGTCAACCCCGGCGTGCCGATCCCGCCGATGATCACGGTCCTGACCGGCATCACGGAGTCGATGGTGCTCCCGGCGCCGCGCGTCGCCGAGATCCTGCCCGCGTTCTTGGAGTTTGCGCGCGACGCCGTGATCGTCGGCCACAACATCCGCTTCGATTGTGCCTTCCTCGACGCCGCGCTCGTCGCGCACGGATATCCGCGCCTGTCGAATCGCCGCGTCGACACGCTCGCGATGGCTCGCCGCTTGGTGCGCGACGAGATCCCCAATCTCCGATTGCACACGCTCGCGCGTCACTTCCGCACGAGCGTCGAGCCGACCCACCGCGCCTATGCCGACGCGGCCGCGACGGCCGAGGTGCTACACGCGTTGCTCGAACGCGCGGCGAGCTACGGCGTACTCGGACTCGACGACCTCCTCGCGCTGCCATCGATGCGAGCACACCCGTCGGCCGCGAAGCTGGCGCTCACCGCCCGCCTCCCCCGCCAACCCGGCGTCTACATCTTTCGCGATCGCGACGGGCGCGTGCTGTACGTCGGCAAGGCGACGAACCTGCGCGCCCGCGTTCGCTCCTATTTCGCGTCGGACGATCGCCGCAAGGTTCCGCAGCTGCTGCGCGAGCTCGCGACCATCGACCACCGCGTCTGCGCCAGCGCGTTCGAGGCGGAGGTACGCGAGCTGCGCCTCATCCAACGGCTCCAACCGCGCTTCAACCGCCACGGCAAGTCGACGCGGGCGACCGCCTACCTCAAGCTGACCGACGAGCGCTTTCCCCGCCTGACCGTCACCCGCACCGCGCCGCCCGGCGGCTCGTACCTCGGACCGTTCCATTCGACGACGACTGCGCACGTCGTGCGAGAGGCGATCGAGTCGGCCGTACCGTTGCGCCGGTGCGCGACCCGCGTCGGCCGTCGCGCGTCCATCGTCGCCGGGCCCCCGTGTGTCCCTGCGCAACTCGGTGTCGCCGCGTGTCCGTGCCGCGGTCACGTCGCCGAGGAGACGTACGCCGACTTCGTGAGCACCGTTCGGCGCGCGCTCACGACCGAGCCCGCGGTCGCACTCGCGCCGCTCGAAGCGCGCATGCACCGACTCGCCGAGAGGGAGCGATTCGAAGAAGCCGCCGCCACGCGCGACCGGCTCGCCGCGCTCGCTCTTGCCCTGCAGCGCCGGCGGACCGTGGCGATGTGGCGAGCGGTCGCACGATTGGTCCTCGAGTGCGACGGTCAGCGCGTCGAGATCCGTAGGGGCCTGGTGGCGTGGCCCGACGACGACGCCGACGGCCTCGACCCGACCGTCGAGCGCGCGCCGGGTGCCGACTTCGCCGAGATCCTCACCGTCGATCGATGGGTCGCACGCAACGCCGGGCGCCTCCGGGTTGCGGCCGTCGACGGTGAGCTCGCCTCGGCGCTGCCCCGCATCGGGGTTCGCGAGCCGGTGCCGCCGCCGAAAGCCCCCGAAAGCCGAAATCCTCCGAAAACACCGGGCCCGCCCGCACCCCGAACCCACGGGCCCTCAACGGGTCCTCAAGGGTGAGGTCGGGCGCGACGACCTTTGCGTTATGCAACCCGAGGACGGTGTTGGCGGCGGGTGCCACTTCGCCGGCGTCAACACCTGGCTGTTGGCCCGCTACCTGCGCGACAACGCGGGTCCGGACACGGTGGCGCGACTGCTGCGGCAGGCCGGCGACACGCGGACCGCCGACGAGCTGTTCGACCTCGCCACCTGGAGCTCCTACGACCAGTTCCGCCGGCTGCTCGAGGTCGCAGGCGAGTCGTTCGGCGGCGACGAGGCGCTGCGGCGCGCCGCCAGCGGCGGGCTCGCGGACCCGTCGATGCCCGAGCTCACCGAGATGCTCCAGTCGCTCGGTTCGCCCGAGGCACTGATAGCCATGATCACCGAGTCGGGTGGCGCGAGCCTCGCGCCGGTGATCGCGCTCGAGGGCCGCGCCGTCGGTCCGGCCGAGTGGATCGTGCGCGAATGGTTCATCGACGGGTTCACACCGTTCCACGAATACTGCTCGTGGGCGGCGGGGCTCTACGCGAACATCCCGAAGCTGTTCGGTATGCGCCCGGAGGTCGAGCACCTTGTGTGCGCGTGCGATGGCGCGCCCTCCTGCGAGTACCGAATCCGTTGGTTCCCCGACGAGCCGGCCGCGAACACCGAGTTCTTGGAGACGCGCATCGAGATCCTGAGCGCGCGACTCGAGTCGCTGCACCAGACCGTCGGCGATCTCGTCTCCGACGGCGATCTGGAACAGGTTCTCGCCAAGATCGTGACCTCGGCCGCGCACGCGGTGAACGCGCCGATCTTCGTGCTGGCCCTCGAGGCCCTACCGACAGCGCCGAAACACGTATACGCGCGAGGTGTCGGCGACGACAAGGCCACGCGCCTGGCCGCCGAGCTCCTCGCCGCGGGCACGAGCCAGGACGAGCACCGCCTCGTCGTCGAGGTGCTCTCGAACCAGCGTCGCTACGGTCGGCTGGCCGCGGTGAACCCGACCGGGCGCTTCTTCCCCCAAGAACAGGCCGTGCTCGAGGCGTACGCACGCCTCGCGGCTGCCGCCCTCGACTCCGCGCTGGCGCTCGAAGACTCCCGTCGACAAGCCCGGACCGCGCGCGCACTCCTCGACCTGTCCAACGCGCTCGCGCAGCTCACCACGACCGACGACATGGCTGCCAACATCGCGCGGGCGGTCCCCGCCGTCCTCGGCTGTGACCGCGCCGCGGTCGCTTTGTTCGAACCGGGCGCGACCAGCGGTCGGATCGTGGCAACGTGCGGTTACTCGGTGAGCGCCGACGTGCGACTGCGCTCGATGGAGGTACCCGTCCCGCGGCCACGGGCCGGAGACACCGCCGTCACCGTCTGGAACCGCGAGAGCGCGGCCCACGTGAACCTCCTGCCGCTGCTGATGGACGAGCTGGGCTCGGCCGCGGTCGCGACCATCCCGATCGTGGTGGACGACGAACGCATCGGCCTCGTGGTCGGCGACGTCGTCGACCGGCCGCAACGCATGCTCGACGACCCGGAACTCGAAGGGCGCCTGCGTGGCGTCGCGAGTCAGGCAACGATCGCGATCCGCAACGCGCGCCTGGTCGAAGGCATCCGCCACCAGGCACTCCACGATGTGCTCACCGGTCTGCCGAACCGCACGCTGATCCTCGATCGCGTCGAGCAGATGCTGGCGCGGGCCCGGCGCAACGGAGGCGAGACCGCGGCCCTGTTCCTCGACCTCGACGGCTTCAAGCAGGTGAACGACACGCTCGGCCACGAAGCCGGCGACCGGCTCCTCAAGTCGGTCGCGGCGCGGCTGCTGACCACGCTGCGCGAAGGCGACACGATCGCGCGCCTCGGCGGCGACGAGTTCGTCGTGCTCGTCGAAGGCGGGACACCGACCGGCAGCCCCGAGTTCGTCGCCGAGCGGCTGCTCGAAGTGCTCCGTGAACCGTTCGAGATCGACGACGTCGCTCGCCCCTCGGTGCACATCACCGCGAGCATCGGCGTCGCGCGCGGCAAGCGCATGTCGGCGACCGACCTGCTGCGCGACGCCGATATCGCGTTGTACGAAGCCAAAGCTGCCGGACGCGATCGTTACGTAACGTTCCGGCGCGAGATGCAGACCGCGGTCGAAGACCGGCTCACCCTCGAGCTCGACCTCCGCGGCGCGTTGGAACGCGGCGAGTACTACCTCGACTACCAGCCGATCTTCGAGCTCGAGTCGGGGTGCGTCCTCGGAGTCGAGGCCCTGTTGCGCTGGAACCATCCGGAGCGCGGCATCGTCGAGCCCGACGCGTTCGTCCCGTTGCTCGAGGAGACGAAGCTGATCGTCGACGTCGGCCGCTGGGTGATCCAAGAGGCCACCCGACAGGCCCAGGAGTGGCGGCTGGCCGACCGCGACATGTACGTCTCGGTCAACGTTTCGGCCCGCCAACTCGACGGAGATCTGCTCGCCGGCGAGCTGCGCCGAGCGCTCCGGGCAACCGGCCTGCCGCCGTCGGCCCTCGTCATCGAGCTCACCGAGACCGCGATCATGTACGACGCGCAGTCGACCGCCCGCCAGCTCCGCGACATCAAGGAGCTGGGCGTCGGTGTGGCGATCGACGATTTCGGCACCGGCTACTCGTCGCTCGCCTACCTGCAGCAGTTCCCGGTCGACATCCTCAAGATCGACCGGTCGTTCGTGAGCGCGATCAGCGACTCGGCCGAGTCGAGCGCACTCATCCGCACCCTCGTGCAGCTCGGAAAGCAACTCGGCCTGAAGACGCTGGCCGAAGGAATCGAGCAACACGACCAGTTCTGCCAGCTGCAAGAAGAGGAGTGCGACAGCGGGCAGGGGTTCATGTTCGCCCGGCCGCTCGCGGCCGATGCCGTCGAGACCTTCCTCGCCGAGCTCCCTCGGCCCGCGGTTCCGCGGCCACGAATCGGGTCCGCGGCGGCGGCCTTGACCGTGCCTATCTTCTCGGAGGCCGACTCGCCGATCCGGTGAGGTCTCTCGACGAGCGGGCCGCGCCACCGCGGCCGCGCAGGCGCGCCAGCGCGAACACGCCGCCCTGCACGAGCGATGCGGTCAACAGTGCGACGAACGGCAACAAGCGCGCGACGGGCCAGAACCGCGACGTGTCGTTCGCGAGGAAGAGGTCGGAGAGCTGATTCGACGTGAAGACGCTGAACGCGCGCGCGATCACGAAGACGAGAAGGAACGACAGCGGGACCGCGACGATCCAGAGCAGGAGCCGCATCCACCACGGCACATGACCGAGACGGGGAACCGGTCGGCGGCTCGATCTCGGTCCGACTGCAGCGAGCGCCTTCCCGTCG
>DATCCI010000695.1:0-3828 GCA_036511415.1 Acidimicrobiia bacterium | reverse complement strand
TGCGTGGGTCGGATAGCAGGCGACGCCCGCCGACAGCGTGAGCGCGTCGCCGACGGGAGAGGCGAGCAACGTGCCCCGCACTCGTTCGGCCGCCCAGACCGCGCCGGCTTCGGGGGTGTCCTCGAGGATCGCGCCGACCATCAGGTCGCCGAGCCGGCACGCGGCATCGCTCTCGCGCAGCGTGCGGCGCACGACGTCGCCGACGACGCCGAGCGCTTGCACTCGCGTCTCGCGGTCGGCCTCGCCCATCGTGTCGATCTCGAAGATGATGACCGAGATCGGCCGAAGCGATCGGCGCGCCGCGGCAACCTGCTGTTGTGCGAGCACTGCGAAGTACTTCTCGTCGTACAGGCCCGTGGCGGCGTCGAACGCCTGCTCGCCGGTGGGCCGTTCCGCCAAGCCGTGACCGAGCTCCTCTTCGGCCGCCCTCCGGCTCGCTTCTTCTTGGAGGACCGCGTTGATCGACGCGAGCTCACGGCGCACGGCCCGGATCTCGTCCTCGGCCTGCACCAGGCGGTCCTCGCTCTCCCGGGCGCGCGCGCCCAGCGCGACCCCCGCGATCGCGGCGACGACTCCCGCGGAGCCGGCGACCACCGCGAAGGAGGGTGAATTGATCGCGACTCCGACCGCCCCGGCCGCGAGCGCGGCGACGCCGCCCGTGGCGGCCACGATGACTCGCGGATCTTGCATGTGCTTCCTCATCGGCCGACGGCCGCCCCGGCCTGAGGGCTCGATCGGTGGATCCGGGCCAGCTCGGCGAGGTCGCGCATCATGACCGAGAGCCGATAGTCCTTCGGCGTATAGACCCGGGAGACGCCCATCGCCTCGAGTTGGGCGCGGTCGGCGTCCGGAATGATGCCGCCGACCACGATGGGTGACTCGACCCCGGCCTCCCGGAGGAGGCGGAGGGTCTCGGGCACCAGGTCGAGGTGTGACCCGGAGAGGATCGAGAGGCCGACCACGTCGACGTCCTCGTCGCGCGCGGCGGCGGCGATCTCGGCGGGCGTGAGCCGGATGCCCTGGTAGATGACCTCGAAACCGGCGTCGCGCGCCGCCACCGCGATCTGCTCGGCACCGTTCGAGTGGCCGTCGAGGCCGGGCTTGCCGACCAGGAGGCGGATCGGCCGTCCGGTCTCCTCGGTGATCGTCCGCACCAGCGCCCGCACCGCTTCCATCTCGGCGCCGGGCTGCACCGCGACCGCGCCGACTCCGGTCGGCGCCCGGTACTCACCGAACACCGCCCGCAACGCGCCCGCCCACTCGCCGACCGTCCCGCCTGCCCGGGCGAATGCGATCGTCGCGGGAACGAGGTTGTCCGAGGTCTGCGCGACCGCGGTCACCCGCGCCAGTGCGGCGTCGACCGCAGCTTGGTCGCGCGCGGCGCGCCACGCCTCGATCGCGTGCACGTGCTCGAGCTCCATCGCGGGATCGATCGTGACGATGCCCCCGTGTTGCGCGATCTCGGCGAGCGGCGACGCTTCGGTCTCGGTGAACGCGTTGACGCCGACGACCGTCAACTCGCCCGATTCCTTGCGGCGCGCGCGCTCGGTGCCCGACTGCACGATCCGGCCCTTCATCTCGTCGATCATCGCGAACGAGCCACCGCCGTCGAGGACCCACTGCAGCTCGACCTCGGCCGCCTCGCACATCTCGGCCACCTTGCGTTCGACGACCACCGAGCCCTCGAACAGATCGCCGTACTCGAGCAGGTCCGATTCGTAGGCGAGCACCTGCTGGATCCGCAGCGACCATTGCTGGTCCCAAGGCGTCGGCAGGCCCAGGGCCTCGTTCCAACAGGGCAGCTGGATGGCCCGGGCGCGGGCGTCCTTCGACAGCGTCACCCCGAGCATCTCGAGCACGATCCGCTGAACGTTGTTCTCGGGCTGTTCCTCCGTGAGCCCGAGAGAGTTGACCTGCATTCCGTACCGGAACCGGCTGAGCTTCTCGTCGTCGACGCCGTAACGGTCCTTGCAGATCCGCTCCCACATGCGCGTGAAGGCGCGCATCTTGCACATCTCCTCGACGAACCGCACGCCCGCGTCGATGAAGAACGAGATCCGCCCGACGACCTCGGGGAACTCGTCGGCGGGGACCTGTCCCGACGCGCGCACCGCGTCGAGAACTGCGATCGCGTTCGCGAGCCCGTACGCGAGCTCCTGCACCGGCGTGGCTCCGGCCTCTTGCAGGTGGTACGGACACACGTTGATCGGGTTCCACAACGGCGCGTTCTTCACCGTGTAGGTGACGAGGTCGACGGTGAGTCGTTTCGAGGCCTCGGGCGGGAAGATGTAGGTACCGCGCGACAGGTATTCCTTCAAGATGTCGTTCTGCGTGGTGCCGGCGAGCCGCTCGGGCGGGACGCCCTGCTCTTCGGCGAGCGCGAGGTACATGCCGAGCAGCCACATCGCCGTGGCGTTGATCGTCATCGACGTGTTCATCTCCGCCAGGGGGATGCCGTCGAACAGTGTGCGCATCTCCCCGATGTGGGGTACGGGCACCCCGACCTTGCCGACCTCGCCTCGCGCCAGCGGATCGTCGGGGTCGTAGCCGGTCTGGGTGGGGAGGTCGAACGCGACGGAGAGCCCGGTCTGACCCTTCGCCAGGTTCGTTCGGTAGAGCTCGTTGGAGGCGCGAGCGGAGGAGTGACCCGAGTAGGTCCGGATCAACCAGGGACGGTCGCGCTCGGCCATAGCCACCATTCTCCCGGATGACCGACCTGGGAGGAAGTCGACTCGCCGAAAACGGGCTCGGTTACCGCTTGTACTCGTAGAAGCCGACGCCGGTCTTGCGACCCAGGCGCTCGGCACTGACCATGCGGCGCAGAACCGGCGCGGCGGCGTAGTTCGGGTCCTTGAACTCTTCGTAGAGGGCTTCGAGGATGGCCAGACTCGTGTCGAGGCCGACCAGATCGAGCAGCTCGAGCGGACCCATCGGGAAGTTGCAGCCGCCCTTCATCGCGGCATCGATGTCGTCGCGGGTCGCGACACCAGCGTCGAAGAGCCGGGCGGCGTTGTTGAGATACGGGAAGAGCAGCGCGTTGACGATGAAGCCGGCCTGGTCCCTGACCTGCACGGCGTTCTTGCCACAGGTTGTGGCGAATGTCGTCGCGGTGTCGATCGTCTCGTCGCTCGAGGTGATCGCCCGAACCACCTCGACGAGTGCCATCATCGGCGCTGGATTGAAGAAGTGGATGCCGCACACCTTGTCGGGACGGCCGGTGTTCATCGCCATCTCGACGACGGGCAAAGTCGACGTGTTGGTTGCCAGCACGGCGTGGTCGGCGCAGATGCGGTCGAGCTCGGTGAACAGGTGCTTCTTGGAGGCGAGGTCCTCGACGATCGACTCGATGACGAGGTCGCACTCGCGCAGCTCACCCAGGTCGGTCACGGCGCGCACCCGGCCCAGGACCGCGTCGCGCTCGGCGGCTTCGAGCTTGCCGCGATCGACCTGCTTGGCCAGCGACTTCTCGAGGCCCGCGACCATCGCGTCGGCGCTGCCCTGGGCGCGGCTGCGCAGGACCACCTCGAACCCGGCCTTGGCCGCGACCTCGGCGATGCCCGAGCCCATGATCCCCGAACCCACGATGCCGACGCGCTTGACCGTCATCATTCACGCTCCTGGTGGAAGGCCGTCTGGTGGAAGTCCGTCTGGTGAAGGATCGAAGGCTACCGGCGGGTAGGCCGGCTCGGCGAGTGCGCGGCGGCCCGTATCGCCGCTCGTAGGATCCACTGCGTGCGCAACGGATCGCCGGTGACCAAGGCATTGAAGACGTGACCAAGGCATCCGGCACCGTTGCCCTCGTCGGTGGCGACGAATGGACGGAGCCCT
>DATCCI010000694.1:0-6375 GCA_036511415.1 Acidimicrobiia bacterium | reverse complement strand
CTGCGCGTCCTCGTGCTGAACGGCGGCGCGCCGACCGGCGCCGCGGCGAGCCTGCGTACGAAGTTGCAGCGCGTCGGCTACACCAACCAGCCGCAAGCGAGCACCTGGACGGGACACCGCCAGAGCGGGACGACCCTGATGTGCCGGGCGGGCCTCGACCGCGAAAAGGTCGCGCTTTCGCAGCAGACCGCACTGCAGGGCGCGAAAGTCGTCGCGTTCCCGACCCCGGCACCACCGTTCAGCGACGGCGTCGACTGCGTCGTCGTCGCCGGTAGCTAGCGTCAGCGGGCCGCGCGCAAGAGCCGATCGCGCAAGGGTCCGGCCGCGGCGTCGATTACCGTCCAAGCCATGGCGAGCGCACCCTCGGTGACCGCACGGTCGGCCGAGGCGTTGATCGCGGCGGCGGTGAACGCGGGTTGATGGTTGACCGCGCCGCCGGTTTCGATCGCGATGCACGGATGGATCGAAGGCATGGCGAGCGACACGTTGCCCATGTCGGTCGAGAACGTCGCCGCGCCGTCTCGTGAGTCGGGACGGCCGATCGTGCCCGCGTTGGCGCGGAAGATCTCGGCGAGCTCGTGGTCGTGTTGCATTTCGGCGTAGGGAGGGCAGACGTCGGTCACGGCGAGGGTTGCGCCGGTCGCGAGCGCGCCGGCCTCGAAACAGTGCCCAACCCGCGGGAGCAGTTGCTCCAGGTCGGCGAGGGTACGCGAGCGCGCCATCCAGGTGCCCTCCGTGTGCGCGGGGACGACATTCGTTGCGTCACCGCCGTGGGTGACGATGCCGTGGATCTGGTCGAAGGGACGCAAATGCTGGCGCAGCAGCCCGATCGCGACCTGGGCGACGGTGAGCGCGTCGGCCGCGTTCACGCCCAACTCGGGAGCGATCGCGGCGTGGGACTCGCGGCCCGTGTACTGCACTCGGAGGTGCGCAACCGCGCTGACGCGCGGGTAGAGGTCTTCCGTGGGCGTCGGGTGCACCATCAACGCGGCATGCACGCCGTCGAAGGCGCCGCGCTCCAGCATGAGGATCTTCCCGCCGCCGCCCTCCTCGGCCGGAGTGCCGATCACCGACAGCGTGATGCCGAGATCGTCGACGAGCGGTGCGAGCGCGAGCCCGGCCCCGACCGCGCTCGCGGCGATGATGTTGTGTCCGCACGCGTGCCCGATCGCGGGAAGCGCGTCGTACTCCGCGCAGATCGCGATGTGCAGCGGCCCGTTGCCGACCCGGCTGCTGAACGCGGTCGGCAACTCGCAGATGCCCGCGTCGATCGGAAGTCCGGCGTCGGACAACGCCCCCGCAGTCCACGCGCTCGATTGCTCCTCCTCGAACTTCAGCTCTGGGTGCGCGTGTATGCGGTGACTGAGCGCGACGAGGCCGTCGCGCTCGCGATCGATCGTCGTTCGGGCGGCCGTCCTCGCGTCCATGGAGGTAGCGTCGCACCGTGATCGACGCCGACGCAACGGTTGCCGCGTTGACCGAGCAGCCCGACCGTACGGCTCTCCTGCTGGATTTCGACGGATCGCTGGCGCCGATCGTCGAACGAGCGGGCGACGCGCGGCCGTTGCTCGGAGCTGCCGACGTCCTCGCCCGGCTCGCGAAGGGCCTCGGGCGGGTCGCGATCGTCAGCGGTCGCCCGGTCGGCTTCCTCGCTCGGCACCTCCCGATCGACGGCGTCGCACTCTTCGGCCTCTACGGGATGGAGCACTCGATCGACGGCGTGTACTCCGTGGACCCGCGCGTCGAGCCCTATCTCGTCGCGGTCGCGGCGGCAACCGCCGAGCTCCAGGCCCGGCTGCCGGCGGAGGTCGTCGAACCCAAGGCGGGAATCAGCGTCACCTTGCATTGGCGTGCCGTTCCCGAGCAGTCGGGCACGATCGTCGAGATCGCGCACGAGATCGGCGCGCGCCACGGCCTCGCCGAGCTCCGCACGCGCATGGCGGTCGAGCTGCGACCCCCGATCGACGTCGACAAGTCCGGCCCGGCGCGCGCGCTGGTCGACGGCTTCGAGGTCGGCGCGTTCGCGGGCGACGACCGCGGCGACCTCCCCGCCTTCGCGGCGCTCGCCCGCGCCGTCGACGACGGCCGGTTACGGCGCGCAGTACGGATCGGCGTGCACTCGACCGAGGCGCCGCCCGAGCTGATTGCCGCAGTCGACGTGATCGTCGACGGACCCGCCGGACTGCTTGCGTTACTGACCCGCGTTGCGGACCAGGTCGGCGAGCCAGTCGGCGGGTGAGCGCATCGTTGCGAGCGCGCGGAGCCTGGTGGCGCGCGCGGCCCGTTCGTCGAGCGGCATCGAGAGCGCGTCGTCGAGCGCGCCCGCACATTGCTCGATGTCGTACGGGTGGACCGCGATCGCAGCCGATTTCAGCTCCTCGTACGCGCCCGTCTCGGGTGAGAGGCAGAGCACCCCGTCGCGACGGTTGACGACCGGTCCTTCTTTGGCGACGAGATTCATGCCGTCGCGTAGCGCGTTCACGAGGAGCACGTCGTAGCGCTGCATTCCGGCGACGGAGCGGGCGAAATCGTCGCGGTCGTCGAGGACGATCGGCACCCAGTCGCGGGTCGCCCAGCGGTCGTTGACGCGCGCGACGGCTTGTTCCACCTCGTTCTCGTACGCGAGGTACTCGGCGAGACCCTGACGAGACGGGTAGACCATCGCGACGAACACGACCCGGCCCCGCAGACCGGGACGCGCTTCGAGCAGCCGATCGAACGCGTGGAAGCCCCGGATGATGTTCTTGGACGGGTCGATGCGGTCGGTCCGTGCGATAACGAGGCGGTCGCCGACTGCATCGGCCAGGTTTCCCGCGGCCGCGCGCGCGTCGGCCGACGCCGCGACCTCCTCGAGCGCGGCCACGTCGGGGCCGAGACTCGCCGCGAACGGTGCCGGCACCGCGGCGCGGCGACCGAGCGTCGCGCGCGCCGATTGCCGGTAGGCCTCGGCCCACCGCTTGGTGTGGAAACCGGCCGGACCCGACGCGAGCGCGCCGCAGAGCTCGGCACCGACGTCGGTGGGCAGGAGCGAGTAGTCATCGGGGCCCGCGAACGGCGTGTGCGTGAAGTGCACGACGCGCAGGTCGGGCCGCCGCGCCCGCAGTTGTCCGGCGACGAGGGTCAGCTGGTAGTCCTGCACGAGCACGATCTCGCCCGAGGTGGCGTGCTCCGAGACCGCGTCGGTGAACTGTCGGTTCACGGCCACGAACGCGTCCCAGGCGTCGCGGAACCGCAGGTCGAACCGGGGTCTACGCGTGCGATCGAACATGCCGTGATGGAGAAACCAGAGGACGCTGTTCGCGACGACGTCGTAGTGCATGCGGTGCTGCTCGCGATCGAGCTCGAGCAACCGCAGGTTGATCTCGAGATTTCCCGTCGCGCCCGCCCGACCCGCGGCCTCGTCGTCGTCCGACATCGCAGCCGCGATCCAGGTCGCGTCGGTCTTGTCGGCGAGCGCCGGCCCGAGGGCGCTGACGATCCCGCCCGCCCCGCGGTGTGCGATCAGATTTCCGTCGTCGTCGCGACCGAAATTGTACGGGCCCCGGTGGGATACGACGATCACGCGACGGGGTCCGTCACCGCAGCTCGCCGTAGAGGCGCAGCCAGTCCTCGAGCTCGCGGGTCGAGAGGAACTGGCGGCGTACGAGCTCGCGCCCCGCGGCGCCCATCTCGGTGGCGCGATCGGGGGCGCGCAAGAGGTCCGCCGTCCGCTTCGCCGCGCTCTCGACGTCGTCGACGAGGTAGCCGTTGATGCCGTCCTCGATCTGCAACACGATGCCGCCGCACCGGCCGCCGACGACGGGTCGGCCTTTCCAGAGCCCCTCGCTCACCGTGAGGCCGAAACCTTCCCGCAACGACTTCTGCATGACCACGTCGGCCAGGCGCTGGAACGCATTGATCTGCACGTTGCCGATCTGTTGAATGTTGGAAAGCAGGTGCACGTTCCCGTCGCCGGCGCGCGCCTCGTCGGCCAGCTCCCAGTAGTGGAAGCCCTCGGGGTCGTCGGTGGCCATCGATCCCGCGAGCACGAGCTGGACGTTCGGGAACTCCTCTTGCACGATGCGATACGCGTCGATGACGCCGATCGGGTCCTTCCACGGATCGAACCGGCTGACCTGCACCATCAGTGGGTCGTTGGGGCGCACGCCGTACTGCTTGACGATCTCGTGCACGAACGGATGGGGCAGATCGAGGTTCTTGACCGACAGCGGGTCGATGCAAGGCGGCGCGATGACGACGCGGTCCATCTGCAGCGAGCTCGGCACGAACTGTGGCATCGTCCACACCGACGCGTCGTACTGCTCGACGAACGGACGGAAGAACTCGAACACCTGTGGATTCGCGTCGGTGAGGTCGATATGGCACCGCCAGATCCACTTGGTGCTCTCGGGCGCGACGCCGTGCCCGCGTGCGTAGTCACGGATCGCGGCGGGCTGAGGGTCGTGGATCACGACGAAGTCCCAATCGCCCTCGAGTTGCAGCGCGTTGTCGAGGACGCGCTCGAGGTAGACGTGCTCCATGTGCTGCGTCCACTCGACGTCGGCGCCCTGGAGCGCGTTGTGGACGCTCTTGGTCACCGCGAAGAACTCGTCGCTGCCGTGGATCACGTGCCATTCGGCGTCTATTCCCACGTCTCGCAGGAGTGCAACGTGCGTGGCGAGAAGCTCCGCGACGCCGCCGCCGTACGCAGTCGCGTTCAGGTGCAGCACCCGCGCGCCGCGCAACGGCTCGGCGAGGGCCCGGATCCGCTCGATCGTGCCGGGTTCGACGACCTCGGCATAGTCCTCGAGGTGCTTGTCGAGCAACGGCACGCGTTCGAGCAACTCGAGCTCCTGGGGCGACGCGGACGGCGGGCAGGCGCCAATCTATGCGCTGTGACCCGTGCCGTCGTCTGTCCCGACAAGTTCCGGGGAACACTCCGGGCGGACGAGGTCGCGCACGCGATGGCTGCCGGTGTGTCCCGAGCGGGCTTCGACGAGGTCGTCCAGCTGCCCCTGGCCGACGGGGGCGAAGGAACCCTCGACACCCTGCTCGCCGCGCTCGGCGGATCGCGTCGAACCGCGCGGGTGACCGGCCCACTCGGCGATCCGGTCGACGCGCAGTGGGGCGTACTGACCGGCGGCGTCGCGATCGTGGAGATGGCACAGGCGAGTGGTCTCGCGCTCGTGCAGGGTCGCAACGATCCGTTGCGGGCCAGCACGCGTGGAACCGGCGAGTTGATTGCGGCCGTGCGCGCGCAGGGTTTCAATCGCGTCGTCGTCGCGGTCGGCGGGAGCGCGACGACCGATGGAGGGCTCGCCGCGGTCGAGGCGCTCGGATGGTCACTGCAGGGTTTGAAGGTTACGGTCGCGTGCGACGTCGAGACGCCGTTCGCCGACGCCGCGACCGTCTACGGGCCGCAGAAGGAAGCGAGCTCGGCGCAGGTCGCGTTGCTGACCCGTCGGCTGAAGATGCTCTCCGATCGGTATCGAGCGCGTACCGGAGTCGATGTGGCGCGGCTTGCGGGCGCGGGCGCGGCGGGAGGTCTTGCCGGCGGGCTCGCCGCGATCGGCGCCGAGCTCGCGCCGGGATTCGAAGTGATCGCCGAAGCGGTCGGGCTCGAAACGGCGCTCGAAGGCGCCGATCTCGCGATGACGGGCGAGGGGAGGCTCGACGCGTCGAGCCTCGCGGGCAAGGTCGTCGGCGGCGTGCTCGCGTGGGCGCACGATCTCGACGTCGCGAACGTCGCGATCATCGCCGGCCAAGCGACTGACGACGCGCGCGCTGCGGTGGCCGAGCGGTCGGGCGCGCAAGTGCTCGCGCTCACTGATCGCGTCTGGCAGTCCAGCGAGACGTACACCCGGACCGCGTTGCTCGTCGAGGAGGCGGCTATCGAGGCGGCGCGAAACGCGCTCGGTAGGCCGGCACCGTGATGATCGGCGGACGCTCGCGCACCTCGACGGCTTGGGCCGCGATCGTCCCGTCGGGTGCGGCGCGCAACAGCTCGGCGTAGGGCGTCGTCGTTTCGGGCAAGAGTCCGGCGCGACGCAATGCCGTGGCCATGACCGCAAGTGCCTGCGGTCCGAGATCTTCGAGCGGCCGGTTGCGGTGCTCTCTCACCTCGAGGTCGACCTGCGCCACCGCGTCGCGCCCGAACCGCTCGACGACGTCGACCAGCAGGCCGAGCTCGACGCCCCAACCCTCGACGAACGGGAGCACCTCGAGCGCGCGGCGACGCGCGGCGTACTCACCGCCGAGGGGCTGCACGATGTCGGCGAGCTTCGGGAAGAGCAGCGAAAGCAACGGCCGGGCGACGAGCTCCGTCACGCGCCCGCCACCCGTCGGCGCGCCTTCGAACGAGCGGGTCGAGTAGGCCTTCACGAACATGGTGTCGGG
>DATCCI010000693.1:0-12904 GCA_036511415.1 Acidimicrobiia bacterium | reverse complement strand
GTAGCCGGGCCAGGTTCGCCATTCGTCGAGGTGCGCGTACACGTCTTCCGTCACGCCCGCCTCGATCACCGACGGCGCGCGGAACGTCGCGCACGCGTCGCACGCGTTGAGTTGCGCGATCCGCATCCGCGCCGGTTCCCGCTCGGCCGCGGGGAGCAAGGACCGTTGGTAGGCCGTCGTGATCATGCGATCGACCATGCCGGCCATCTCGGGTCGCAGCGACCACACCATGGCGCCGTCGCCCCCCGGCCCTTCGGGAATGTCGATCCGTGACATGCTCAGAGCGTAGGCCGCGGCCTACGGGACGATCTCGGGGTAGTAGTTCTCGGCGCCGATCTTTTGGATGTCCTCGTACCAGCTCCCGTCGTACGCGTCGGTGTGCCCCTGGCGGATCGGGTCTTCGAAGTTCCAGGCCTGGCGCTTGTAGGTCCAGTTGGCGGGATACAGGCGATGGGCCTCGCGCCAGTGGGGGATCGCGGCGGCGTGATCGCCGGCGCGGTGCAGGTATTGACCGAGCTCGAATTCCGCGGCGGCGGTCGACTCGGCGCCGGTGCGCGGGTCGGAGCGACGGATCACCTCGTCGGGCGTCAGCGCGTAGCGACTCTGTCGGCCGTTGGCGATCCAGTCGTCGACCATCTCGGCGTACGCGTCGGGATCGGTCTTGATCTTCCGGGCCTCGCGCAGCACGTCGGCGACGTCGGGCGGAAGGGTCGACAAGTCGATCGTGCGGAACGACTCCGTGAACGGGTTACGACCCGGGTGCGCGGGCTCGGACGGGCGCACGATCATGCCTTCCTCGTCGATCCACACGCCGTTCGGCACGTTGACGAACCCGAACAGTTCGTCGGTCACGTGCGCCTCGTCGATCAACGACGGGTGCTCGGGGTGTGCCTGCTCGATGAACGGGCGCGCGTCACTCGCCTCGACGTCGAGCGCGACCGTCACGATCTCGAGGCCCAGCGGGTGCCAGCGGGTGCGCAGGTCCTGCCACACGGGCAGGTCGAATCGACAACCTCACCAGGACGCCCACGCGACCAGCAAGACCTTCTGGCCCTGCAGGCTCGACAGCCGGAACGGGTTGCCGTCGCGGTCGGGAAGGACGAGCTCGGGGGCGACGGCCGAGGTGAGGGCCCGGCCGGTGACCGCGGTCTCGGGTCCCAACGCCCAGAGACCGTGGGCCTCGTCGGCGACGAGCGGCATTCCCAGTCGCTCCGAGAGCACGGAGGCGTCCAGGCGGCTGTCGTCGAACCGAACGGCGGGCGGCAGGGGAACGCACACCTCGGCCTTGCACGCGCCTTCGGCTTGGATCGCCCAGCCGGTGCGTGCCTCGAATTCGTGCTCGTCGACCTTCAGATCGTGCAGGATCACGGATCGCACGATAGACGCGGAGGACCGATTCATGCGCGAGCACCGTTACGAGTTCGAGATGCCGCACTCGGCGGCGCGGATCTGGGCGTTGTTCCAGGACTACGCGCGCTGGACCGACTACGCACCGATGGTGAAGCGCGTCGACGTGCTCTACCCGGGCGACGACGACCACAACGGCCGATTGCGCCGTGTCATCTTCAAGATGCCGTTCGGACGCGAGGGTTCGGCGCTGGAGCTCGTCACCGACGTCGTCCCCGAGCGCGGTTACACGTACACGATGATCTCGTCGACGCCCGGCAACGACCAGATCGGTCACGTCGCGCTCGAGCCGCTTGCACCGAACCGGACGATGTTCCGGTTCGACGAGCGCTACAACCTGCAGAAGGTCCCCTTCAAGTGGTTCGAGGGGCCGATCTACAAGTTCATCAACAAGAACAACGAGGACTCGATGCGCCGTGCGTCGGCGTGGTTGAGCGCGCACCCCGAATACCGCCCCGACTTGATAGACGCGTAAGGCCCGTCGTCCGGATCCCGGACACCTCGCCGGCGACAGAGGCTCGCCCGCGTGAGAGGCCTCGCCCGCGTCAGAGGCCGGTCTTGCGGAACCACCAACCGAGACCGCGGCGACGGGCGACGCGACGGATCCGGCGTTTCGCGTAGCGCTGCGCGCCGTTCTTGCCGCTGAGCACCTCGAAGTCGCGGGTCGTGCGGGACGCCTTGTAGAGCCACGAAGACAGCGCCGATCGCCGAGCCACGCTTGCGATTCTGGCACGGCGCCGGAACCGAGGTGCCACGCCGCCGCCGAACCGCGCGAGCGGCCGAACCGCGCGAGCGGCCGAATCACCGAGCAGCGGCCGAATCCCCCGAATCGCCCGGGCCCGTGCGCAGCTCGGCCCGGGCTCCTCCGGTCCCGCCGCGACATCCTGCTTAGGGAGGAGGCTGCGCGAGCCGACAACCCAAGCCAGCGGGCCGTTCGCGGCGACGGCCGGCACCGAGACGGGACGCGGGGCAAGGGATCGCTGGTGAGACGCAGGCTGACGATCAGGACCAAGTTGGCGGCGACCTTGGCGGTGCCGCTCGCGGCGTTGGCGAGCTTCGCCGCGCTCCAGGTGCGCGACGCGTACAACCGCTCGGATCGGGTACGGCTCCAGGCCGGCCTCGCGACATCGGCCACCGGCCCGGCCGGCGCGCTGAACGCGCTGGAGACCGAGCGCGACTACGAGGCCTTGCGCGCCATCGGTGCGCAGAACCTGGTGGCGCCCAAGGACGCGAAGTTCTCCGGCGCGGTCACGGTGAACACCGACGCCGCGCTCACGAGGTTCCGGCTGCTGCTCGGCTCGGTCGGCGGCGACGCGGCGGGCAACTATCGCTCCGCGTTGACCGAGGTGACCAGACGTCTGGTGCAACTTCGTCAGCAGGCCGAGGACCACGCGTCGAAAGTGGCAACGCCTGCGAACGCGAAGCAGGCCGGCACCATCTTCGACGGCTACACGACCCTGATCGGCTCGCTGCTCGACGCCGATCAGCGTTCCGGCGCCACCATCGACGACGCGCAGCTTCGCAGCGGCGTCGAGCTGCTCAACGCGACCGCGCGCCAAAGCGATACCGAGTCGGGAATCGGCGTCAAGGTCGGTCTCGCCGCGATCACCCGCGATCCCGCCGCGATCGCGGCCGCCCAGCGCCTGGCCGATCGGCAGGCCCAGGGCGACGCCGACCTGCGGGTTCGCGCCGACGGCCCGTTCGAGCGCGCCATGATCAGCGCACTCGACGCGCCGCTCCGCAAGCGGGCGGTCGCCGAGCTGCAGGCCGCGGCGCGCGATCCCCTTCATGCGAACCTCGAGACGCTGCTCAAGGTCCGGCCCGATTCGGTCAACCTGTTGTGGGTCGCGCAGACGAACACCGCCTCCCTCGTCACCGAGCGAGCGCACAGCCTGACTTCCGGCGCGCAGCACGAGGAGGCCGACTGGTTCGCCATCACGCTCGGATCGGTGATGCTCGCGATTGCATTGCTGTGGCTCACGAACCGCTGGATCACGCGCCCCTTGCGGGCGCTGGCCGACCAGGCCGCGGCGATGGCCGGGCAACGGCTGCCGGCCGCGGTACAGGAGATCCTCGAATCGCCCGTCAACGAGAGCGTCGTCCGACCCGAGATGGAGCCCGTGCGCGTGCACGCGGGCGGCGAGGTACACGAGGTCGAGGTCGCGCTCAACATGGTGCAGGACAGCGCGGTCTCCCTCGCCGTCGAGCAGGCGACGATGCGGCAGAACATCGCCGACGCGTACGTCAACCTGGGCCGTCGCAATCAGAACCTCCTCTCCCGCCAGCTCGAGTTCATCACCAAGCTCGAGAACGACGAATCCGACCCTGAGACCCTCGAGCACCTCTTCCGTCTCGACCATCTCGCGACGCGCATGCGGCGCAATGCCGAGTCGCTACTGGTCCTCGCCGGCTTGGCGCCGCCGCGCACGTGGAGCGCGCCCGTGGCCATGGGCGATGTCGTGCGGGGCGCGTTGGGCGAAGTCGAGGGCTACCGCAGGGTGTCCATTCGCCACGTCGACGGTGCCCAGGTCGACGGTACGGCCGCGGCCGACGTCAGCCACGTGATCGCCGAGCTGGTCGAGAATGCGCTGTCGTTCTCGCCGCCGGACGCGGAGGTCGAGGTCTACGGCCGCCACGACGACCACGGTTACGTGATCACGATCATCGACTCCGGCATCGGGATGCACGAAGAGGAGCTCGAACGCGCGAACGCGCTGATTTCGTCCGCCCGCGACATGGCCGTCGCGCCGTCCCGCTTCCTCGGCCACTACGTCGTCGCACAGCTCGCGCACCGTCACGGGCTCACCGTTCATCTCGCGGCGTCTCCCGCGAGCGGTTTGACCGCGACGATTGCGGTTCCCACCGCGTTGCTCGGGATCACCAACGCGCCGTCGCCCGAAGCCGCCGGCGCGCCGGCCGCGAACGATCCTGCGACCGGCGAGCCGGAGCGTCCGGTCGTTGCCCTGCCGCGCCGCGACGGCGCGACCGAGCCTGCGCCGGTCGCGGTTCGCCGGTCGACGGCACCGATCACGTTCCGGGCGTCTCCCGCGTCGGCTTCGCAACCGGGCGAGCCCGTGCCCGAGCTCCAGCTCGTCGCGCCCTTGGACGAGGCCGACGAAGTCGACGCGACCGCCGGGTACGACGCGACGGAGGAGTACGACGACACCGATGACGTGCCGCTCGCGGAACCGGAGCCGGCGCCGATCGCCGCTCCCGCACCGTCGGCGAGGCCCCGCGTCGGGCTCGGTACCTTCGCCGACCTGCGGGGCGCGTCCGTGCCGCCGGTCCGCGCCGAAGACCCGCGGCCCGCGCAAGAGGCGACGCTCGCGCCGGACGAAACCGCCGGCGCGGCCGGAGAATCGACTGCACCGCCGACCTCGGCGCCGGCCGCGGATCCGGATCGGGCCCCGGTCGTCACGCCCGATCGGCGCCCGTCGTTCGCGGAGGTCGCCCAGGCCGTCGACGTGGTCACCGGCCGTCCCGCGCCCCAGTCGCCGTTCTCCGAGGACCTGCTGCCGCAGCGGTTGCCGAAGCGCGGCCGGCGCAGCTCGCGCCTCGAAACCCCATGGATACGCGACCGGCCCGTCGCGACCGCGCCCGAATCCCCTGTCGCGCCGCCGGCCGCCGCTCCACCCGTCGCCGCCGCTTCGATGCCGTGGCGCAATGGCGCCGACGAGTCCTCGGTCGCTCCCGCCTCGGCCCCCGTGGCGAGGAGCGCGGATGTTCCGCAGCAAGATCCGGCGCCGGCGCCCTCGGCTCGGGGCGGTGAACGGTTCGCGTTCTTCGCCGCCTTCCGGGCCGCGGCCGAACAGGCCCGCGAGGAAGCCGGTATCGACGATCGGAGAGGGCATTGAGGATGCAACCAGACGGAGCGAACGCCGCGATCGCCAGTGCCGAAGTGCGCAACTTCAACTGGTTGCTGTCGAGTTTCGTCGACACGACACCGGGCGTGACCGATTCGGTCGCGGTGTCGTCCGACGGACTGCTGATGGCGATGTCGAGCACGCTCGAACGCGCCGGCGCCGAGCAGCTTTCGGCGATCATCGCGGGGATGACGAGCTTGGCCGAGAGCACGGCGCGCTGCTTCGCGCTCGGCAGTCCCGAGCAGGTGATCATCGCGATGCGAGATGGTTACCTCTTCGTGTCGTCGGTGTCGGACGGCAGTGCGCTCGGCGTCGTCGCGGATCGTCGTTGCGATGTCGGCGCAGTCGGGTACCAGATGACGTTGCTCGTCGATCGGGTCGGTGCCGCGCTCAGCCCGTCCCTCGTCGCGGAGCTGAAGGAGAGCGTGCTCCAGTGAAGGGCCCGGCATGACCGACGAGGTCCCGCCCGGCGGGACGCCTCAGGACTTCGTGCGACCGTTCGTGATCACGGGCGGGCGGACGCGTGCGGCCGACACGTCGCTGCGAATGGAGACCATGGTCCAGACCGTGGGGGAGCCGCGCGACGACCTCGACTTCGAGAAGGCACGCATCGTCGACGAGTGCTACGAGCCGCTTTCGATCGCGGAGATCGCCGCGGAGCTCGGCGTCGCGCTCGGCGTCGCGATGGTGCTCGTCGGCGATCTGGTCGACGACGGCTGCCTCGAGACCACCCACAGCGACCCAGTCGAGATCGAGCTCTCGACCCTCACGAGGATGATCGAACGTGTCCGAGCCCTTTGAAGCGCCGGGTGGCCCGGGCGGACGGTCGGCGTCGGCAACGCGGGCGCCGCAGCCGCCGATCGATCAGCCGTCACGGCGTCCGCGGAAGGTCTCGTCGGTAAAGCTCGTCGTCGCCGGCGGATTCGGGGTCGGGAAGACGACCTTCGTCTCGGCTGTATCGGAGATACCGCCGCTCACGACCGAAGCCGCCATGACGAGCGAGTCGGAGGGCGTCGACGATGCTTCGCTCGTCGACGCGAAGGTGACGACGACGGTCGCGATGGACTTCGGGCGCATCACCGTCGACGACGCGCTCGTGATGTACCTGTTCGGCACCCCCGGCCAGGAGCGGTTCGCGTTCATGTGGGACGACCTGTGCGACGGCGCGCTCGGCGCGGTCGTGCTCGCCGACACCCGCCGGCTCGCTGACAGCTTCGTGGCCCTCGACTACTTCGAGACGCGAAACACTCCGTTCGTCGTAGGCGTCAACCACTTCGCGGGCTCGTATCACTATCCGATTCCCGAAGTCCGCGAGGCCCTCGGCGTGGCGCCGCAGATCCCGGTGGTCGACTGCGACGCGCGCAACCGTGAGTCGGTGAAGGTCGCGCTCGTCACACTGTTGCAGCACGTCTACGAACTGCGCCGCGCTGCGCTCGTGCGCTGACACCTGCGGGGTCAGTGCGCGACCCGCTCCAGGTGCTGCAGCTCGATCATCAGGGGTAGCACGAAACCGATGTACGCGCTCGTCAGCGTGTACGTGTGCGTCGGGCCGTGGGTCGTGCGGGAGTGCACGTCGATCACGCGCACGCGATCGTCGCGCGTCGCGCAGTCTCGGGCGCGCCCGACGATCGCGTGCAGGTCGTCGAGCGTCTCGACCTGGAGCCCGAAATGGTCGAGCGGAGGCGCAGTCAGCGGGGGATCCGCGGGAAGCAGGTAGACGAACTGGCCGAACGCCCCCGTGTACAGGATGAGCGGGTTGCCCTCCTCGCCGGTGTTGTCTCCTTCGGTCCATCCGAACACCTCGCCGTAGAACGCGAGCACCGCCGCGCGCCCGCGCTCGTCGAGCAGCGCGGGGTCCATGCTGATCGCGACGTGGTTGAGCGTCGGGCGACCCGTCACGGCGACACCTCCGGCGTGACCATGACCTTGCCCGGCAACTCGCCCGCGGTGAGCCGGTGCATCGTCGGGAGCACCTCGTCGAGGTGGATGTCGACCGGCTCGATCAACCGGTCGAGCGGGAGCGAGCCGGAGGCGAGCAGCTCGAGGGCGGGCCGGAAGCCCTCCGCGTCGTAGTTGTACGCGCCGATCAGCGTCTGTTCCATCACGATCACGCGGTTGTGGTTCACGCGAGGGGGTGTGTTCCCGGTGCCGACGAACACCAGCGTTCCCGCGTAGTCGAGTTGATCGAGCGCGGACTCGGCCGCGGCGGCGTGACCGGAGCACTCGAACGCGATGGTGAACGGCGCGTCGACGGGCCGGCCCATAGGGGCGCGTGGGAGCTCGTCGGGCGCGACCACGGTCGTGGCGCCGACCGCGAGCGCACGTTCGCGCCGGGCCGGTGCGGGCTCCGACACCACGATGTCGCGCACGCCGCGGCTCCGCAGCACTGCCGTCGTCAACAGCCCGACCGGGCCGCCGCCGGTGACGAGCACGCGGTCGCCGGGCGATGCGTGCGCGAGGTTGACCGTGTGCAGGGCGATCGCGGTCGGTTCGGTGAGCGCGGCGGCCCGCGTCGAGAGGGCGGCGGGAATGCGCACGAGGCGCGCCGCCGGCGCGACCTTGTAACGGCAGAACGCGCCGCGCGAGAAGTCGAGCAGGTCGGGCGGGTCGCGGCGAAGGCACACCGACGACCTTCCGTTCGTGCATGCCCGGCACCGACCGCATCCCGGTGTGGGGTCGACGACGACGCGCGCGCCGACCTCCCAGTCGTGCACCTCGACGCCTCGCGCCGCGACCGTTCCGGCCCACTCGTGGCCGAGAACCGACCCCGGGCGCGCGTAGCGCTCGAGCACCAGATGCAGGTCGGTGCCACAGATCCCGCAGTGCGAAACCTCGATCAACGCTTCGGTCGGGCCGAAATCCGGGACCGGAAGCTGTTGCACCTCGATCGCGCCGTCGCCCACGTACACCGCGGCCGGCATGGATTCGCCCGATATGGATTCGCCCGGTCTGGATTCGGATGAGTCGTCGCTCACGACGGCAGCTTGGCAGCAGGTTCCCCGAAAGAACAAAGCCGCCGGCGCGGAGCCGGCGGCTTCGTCTCGCAAGCTTCGAACGTCAGACTGCTCGGACGTTCTGTGCTTCGTCTCCCTTGCGCCCCGGCGCCACATCGAACTCGACCTTCTGGCCTTCTTCGAGCGTCCGGTATCCGTTGCCCTGGATGTTGGAGTAGTGGACGAAGACGTCCTTGTCGCCGCCCTCGAGCGAGATGAAGCCGTAGCCCTTCTCTGCGTTGAAAAACTTGACCGTTCCAGTTGTCACTGCCCTTACCTTTTCTTGACTGCGGTACGCACCCTACGCGTACCGTCCGGAACAGATTAGGGCACGTTCCCGCCCGCGGTCATGTGGGCCCGCCGTACGAGGTCGGTGGGTCAGATCCACTGCTTCCGCCGGAAATACCAGAGCTGTAGCGCGGTGGTCACGACGATCAACCCCCATGACCACGCGTAGCCCTGGCCCCACCCGGTTTCGGGGATGTGCTTGAAGTTCTGTCCGTACAGACCGACGATGAAGGTCGGGAGGAGAAGTACCGAAGCGACGACCGTCAGGCGCTTCATCACCTCGTTCTGGTCGTTGGCGACCTCGGCCTGGTGGAAGTCGCGCACCCCGGCGAGCAGATCGCGCGAGAGGTCGAGGCCGTCGGTCGCTCGTAGCAGCTTGTCGTACGCGTCGGCGAAATGCAGCTCGATGTCGCGGGGAAACAGTGAGACGTCACCGTCGATCTCGACGCGGTCGTCGAGCACCGCGCGCGCGGCGTCACGCGTCGGCGCGAGCACGCGGCGGACGTGGAGGATGTCGTGGCGGATGGTCGAGATCTTCTCTCGGATCTCGGTGGACGGCCATTCCTTCACGTGGTCTTCGAGCTCGTCGATGCTGTCGTCGAAGCCGTCGACCATCGTGAGGAACCGCTCGGCGATCTCGTCCACGACCACGTGGAGGCACAAGCCCGGTGGGGAACCGTTACGTAACGCCGCGTTCCGGGCGTCGTCGAACTCGCAGGGCGTGTGACCGGCGGGCGTCTTGCGCACGGTGACGAGCGCGTCGAGGTTCGCGATCACGTCGACCTCTTGGAACACCACCTCACCGTCGGAGCGCACGGCAGGAAACGCGAGCACGCCGAAGACGTAGGTCCCCTGGCTGACCAGGCGCGGCCGGGGCTCTTCGCGAGCCGGCGCCACGATCCGGGCCATTGCGGTCTCGTGGATTCCGGCCGGTAGCACCGCTCGCAACGTCTGCTCGTCGGGATCACAGAGATCGATCCAATGTTGCTCGGCCGCCACGGACGACAAACCTACGCGCCGTGAACAGCACTCCGGGGGACTCCGTCGGCGCTGGCGGACCGAAGCGCGGGTGAGCAGCCCGCGCGCTCGACCGCGTCGACCTTCCACCCGGGTCCGCTCGCGACTTTCCGCAGGCGCACGTCGTCGACGGTCGCGCGCTCGAGCGCGTCGATCATCGGCTCCTCGTTGGTGTGGCGCGCCGCGTCGTAGGTGTCGTAGTGAATGATCCGGTCGACCCGACGATCGCACAGCAACGACGCGTAGTCACCGGGATCGCGGAAGCTTCGGATCGCCATGCTCTCGGGGAACATCTCGGAATCGAGCCGGCCACCCGCCCGCAGCACGTGGTACGAGCCGAGCTTGCCGTCACCACCGCGCAGGACCCGATAGGTCTCGCCGGGTGCGAAGCCGGGCGAACGCAGGTACGCGTCGAGAGTTGCGGTGTCGGTGCCGTTCTCGACGAGCGCGTGCCATTGCTGGCCGACGTTCAGAGGGATCTCGAAGCTGAGATGAGCCACGAGCGCGAACACGACTCCGACCGGAGCGAGTGCGCGCAGACCCGTGCGCTGCAGGAGCACGCAGATCACGGGCAGCCCCACGATGATGATGCGCGGCCCGATCGTGATGAGGAAGTTCGACACCTCGGTCCCGACGGTGCTCTCCGCGGTGGTGGGCGACGCCAGGACGAGCCAAACCGCGGGCAACGCGATCGCGCACGACAACGCGTACCAGCGGAGGAGCTCGCGCCGGTCGCGGGCGAACGGCAGGTAGTAGGCCACGAGCAGCACGCCGATGGGTAGGACGATTGCCGCGTGATTCGCCTGTCCGACGCCGACGAGGATCGCCGCCCACGCGAGATGCCCACGCCGCCACGCCGCCACGCCGAACAGCAGCAGCATTGCGCCCCATGCGAACGACTGCTGACCGAACAACAACGCCTCGAGAATCGCCGGGTTCGCGAGGACGGCCGCAGCCCACCAGCCGCGTCGTAACTCCGGGAACGCGGCGAAGGTCGCGACGATGCAGCCGGTCGCGCCGAGCGCAGTCCAGAGCGTGACCGTCCAGTCGCCGAAGAGCGGCCAGACGAGCGCGGCCGTCGTCCAGTTGACGAACCCGTACGGGTACGCGTACGCCTCCCCGTGCGCGAGGACCGGCATGCGCCACGGCAGCCGTCCGTGATGCCAGAGATCGTGCGCGATGTACCAGACGTGAACGTGGTTGTTGACGCTGTCGGACGACAGCACGATGGTGTGGCGCAAGTACAGCGCGAGGACGACGATCCAGGCCGCGGCGAGGGCCGCGAGCACGAGCCCCGAGCCCGGAGGTTCGTCGGTGCCGGGGCGGGCACCGACGCCGGCGTGCACGCGCACGCGCGTCAGCCGTGCGGGTTGCAGGACTGGTAC
The DNA here is from genome assembly GCA_036511415.1 of Acidimicrobiia bacterium. GTDB lineage: Bacteria > Actinomycetota > Acidimicrobiia > IMCC26256 > PALSA-610 > PALSA-610. Next base: position 1,951 of record DATCCI010000693.1, on the reverse strand, counting down.
GCGGGTCCGCCGATGAGGGTGTCGAGGCGCACTGGCCGCAGGTTGAGGGCGTGGAGTCCGTCGAGGATCAACGGCAATGCCGCGATCACGGCGGCGCGATGCGCGGCCGAAGTGCCGTCGAGGCCGGCGTGCAGGTCGATGATCGATCCACCGCGCACCGACGCGAGCACCTTGTTCGCGATGGCGCGAGGGTCGTTGGGGCCGCGGTCGCTCACCGAGACGTCCCACATCGCCATGCGCATGCGATGGTCCTTCACCACCCGTGCCATCAACGGAGTGCGCTGACCGTGCGGCGGCCGGAACCACACCGGGCAGGTACCGATGTCGCGGGCGAACGCCTTCTGCGTGCGCTCGAGCTCCGGATACCGCGGGTCGAGCCATCGCCAACCGTCGTGGTGGTAGGAGTGATTGCCCACGAGCTGACCATCCGAAACGAGATCGCGCACCAGCTGCGGGGACGTGTCGAGGGTCTTGCCGACGACGAAGAACGAGCCTTTGACGTGCGCGGCGTCGAGAATCTTCACGATCGACGCGGTCTCGCTCATGTCCGGACCGTCGTCGAATGTGATCGCGACTTCGGCGGACGTGCGGGGCCCGTGAACAACGCCGCCACCGAACCACGTTGCCCCGACCGTGCTCGCGCCGAAATACCCGGTGAGCCCGCTCACCGCGACGACGAGAGCGCTGCCGAGGGCGAGGGTGCGGAGGCGGTGCGCGCGCGGAAGGCCGAACCGCCCGAAGCGCGAGACCACCGCGGCGACGAACACCGCGCCGACCGCGAAGCCGAGCACGACGGCACGCGATCCCGCGAGCGCGGCGGCGGCGAGCACGGCGCATTCGCCCGCGATGACAACCGGGCGCGGGCGCCGCACGACGGGCGCGGCGAGGGCCGCACCCACGCCGAACACCCCGGCCAGGACGATCGCGCTCACCGCGTCGGGTCGCTGCGGGACGAGCCAGGCGGCCACGAGCGCGAGGAGCGATCCGAGCAGCGCGAGCGACGGCCGCGGGACGGAACGGCGCAGGATCGCGCCCAGGCCGAAGGCAGTCAGGGCCGCGAGCACGAGCGTGACGGCCGCATCGGTCGAGCGTTGGTAAGTAAGCGCGAGCAGCACGGCCAACACGCCCGCGATCGAGAGGTGCGCGATCGCGTCGGATGGGAGTGCGTGGCGCGCGCGGTCGCGCCGCCAGACACGACCGACCGCGACGGGAATGACGGCAAGGTCGATCGCCGCGTCGCGAAGGCGCGTGCGCGACCGGGCGACGGGCACGGGGACGACGTGATCGTTGCGGACGTTGTATCCGAGCTGGCAGAGCACGACCGCGACCTCGACGGTTTCGCTGTACTGATAGCCCGAATAGAACTCGAGCGCGTGGGCGAGCGCTCCGAGCCGGAAGATGCGATAGCCGGATTCGACGTCGTAGAGGTGGGCGCCCGCCCAACCACTCGCCCATTTCGACAGCACCCAGTTGCCGGTGCGTTTGAACGGTCCGTGGTACGAGAGGTCGCGACGCGCGATGTTCGCGTCGAGCCGTTCGGACCGCGTGATCTCGACCAGCTCGTCGAGGACGTGTAGGTCGTGCTGGCCGTCGGCGTCGACGGTGAACACGAGGTCGTCCGGGCTGAGCTCGCTTCGTGCGAGCCGCTCGCGCAGCTCGGTCAGCGCGGTGTAGTACGCCTCTGACATCCCGCGGTTCACCTCGTGCACGAGGAGCCGGCATTTCGGGTGGCCGCGGTCCATCCACTGCTCGATCTCGGACCGGGTGGCGTCGGTCGAGCCGTCGTCGACGACGACGAGCTCGTCGACGAGCGGATACAGCTCTTCGAGCACGGCCGCGACCGTGGGCTCCTCGTTGTATGCCGGGACCACCGCGATCCGACGCGGTTTCGGCTCGTTCACGAGTCGGCGCGCTGCTCTCGATACCACTCGAGCGTCTTGCGCAGACCCTC
>DATCCI010000692.1:0-3749 GCA_036511415.1 Acidimicrobiia bacterium | reverse complement strand
CTGCGCGTCGAGCCTCCGATCCTGTTCTTCGCCGTCGGCATCGCAGAAGTCGGCGCCGAGCGCGGCGATGCCGTCGCGGTAGATCTCCTGCCACCCGCGCGTCGGGCCGTTGAACTCGCGCTCGGGGAGGCCGCGCGAGCCCTCGATCCGCGTACGCCAGGCGAGCTCTTCGTTTCGCGACAGCGGCATGAACCTTCCGAACGACGCGTCGCCGCCGAACCGGCCGCTGAACGGCCCGCCCGCGAAGATCAACGGTGGATCGAAGGTGAACGCACCGAGGAGGTTGTCGACGTAGTCGGCGACGCCGAGCGCCGCGCCGCCCGGATGGCCGTCGAGCGGTGGAATCAGCCGATCGGCCGCGGCCGAGACGACGCCGTGCTCGTGATCCGACAAGAAGTGCGGCACTACCGGTGAACGTGGTCTTCGGGTGCGATCTTGCGCAGGATCTTGGCCAGTGTCTCCAGGTCGCGCGGGCTCAGCGCGCGCAGGATCTCGGGCGCCTCGTACATGCGGGCCTCCACCTGGCTGCGTATCTTCGCGCCCTTTTGGGTAAGAGCCACCGTGCGAATTCGCCGATCGCCCGGGTGCGCACGGCGCTCCGCGAGCCCGTGCTCCTCGAGGCGATCGACGAGCCAGGTGACGTTCGACGCGTCGCACTTCCAGGCGCCGGCCAACGAGCTCATCGACTGCGGGACGTCCGAGTCGAGTTGGAGGAGCGCGTGCATCGCTCCGGGATTCAGCCCGAACGACGCCGCCAGGGCGGGAAACTCCTCCTTGCGCACCATCATCACGGCGGTGAGCAGCCGCCACGCCTCGTCGGCAGGGTCATAGACCGGCGCCGACTCGGTGCTCATCCCCGGATGGTACGGCTGTTCACGCGATGTTTCAAGTACATCGAAGGTTGATGACATAGATACTTGACACCATTCAAGCAAATGTGAGAGGGTGAGTCCATGACGAACGCCATCATCGTCGAAGATCTCCGGAAGAGCTTCGGCTCGGTTGTCGCCCTCGACGGCGTCAGCTTCGCCGTGCCGACCGGCACCGTGCTCGGGCTGCTCGGCCCGAACGGCGCGGGCAAGACCACGGCGGTGCGCGTGCTCACCACGATCCTGCGACCCGACTCCGGTCGGGCCGAGGTGCTCGGAACGGATGTCACCCGCGACCCGCAGGCGGTGCGCGAGCGCATCGGGCTCGCGGGGCAGTACGCCGCGGTCGACGAGAACCTCACGGGCCACGAGAACCTGCGCATGGTCGGCCGGCTCTCGCACCTGTCGAAGTCGGTCGTGCTCGCGCGGGCCGGTGAGCTGCTCGAACGGTTCTCGCTGGCCGACGCCGCCCACCGCCCCGTGCGCACGTACTCCGGAGGAATGCGGCGCCGGCTCGACCTCGCAGCCGCGCTCGTCCACCGGCCGCCGGTCCTGTTCCTCGACGAGCCGACCACCGGCCTCGATCCGAGCGGTCGCCAGGACCTCTGGGGTGTGATCGAGGGTCTGGTGCGCGAAGGCACGACCTTGCTGCTCACGACCCAGTACCTCGAAGAGGCCGATCGCCTCGCCGACAACATCGTCGTCATCGACCACGGTCGCGTGATCGCGGAGGGCACGTCGTCCGAGCTGAAGGCGACGATGGGCGCGACGATCGTCGAGGTCGGCTTCGCCGATCCGGCGATTGCACAACGCGCGCAGGCCGAGCTCGCGAGCATCGGGTTGTGCGGTGTCGGTTCCGCTTCGACGATGGTCGAGCTCAAGGTCGACGACGGCGCGCGGGTCGTGCTCGATGTGGTTCGCGCCCTCGACCACGCGCACCTCGAGCCGCTCACGTTGAACGTGCGCGAACCGACGCTCGACGACGTCTTCTTGTCGCTCACCGGCCACAAGGCCGAAGAGCCCGTAGCCGAGGACGCGTCGGCCGAGACCGGCCGCCGGCGGACCCGAGGTGCAGCATGACCGCGATTGCGATGCCGACGACGATCGACCGGCCGAAGCACGGCGCGTTCGGTTGGGCGGTGCAGGACGCGCTGACGGTCACGTGGCGGAACCTCGTCGCGATGAAGCGCACCCCGCAGGTGCTCGTGTTCTCGACGATCCAGCCGATCATCTTCGTGCTGATGTTCCGCTACGTCTTCGGCGGCGCGATCCGCATTCCGGGCGTCGATCACTACGTCGACTACCTGATGCCGGGCGTGTTCGCACAGACCGTCGTGTTCGGGTCGATCCAGACCGGCGTAGGTCTGGCGGAAGACCTCCACAAGGGCCTCATCGAGCGATTCCAGTCGCTCCCGATGTCGCGCTCCGCCGTGCTCGCCGGGCGCACACTCGCCGATCTCGTCCGCAACGTGTTCGTCGTCTCCTTGATGGTCGGCGTCGGCTTCATCGTGGGCTGGCGCATCCACACCAGCGTGTTCGGCCTGATCGCCGGTATCGGGCTGATGTTGCTGTTCGCGCACTCGCTTTCGTGGGTGTTCGCGCTCGTCGGCTTGTCGGCGGCCAATGCCGAGGCCGCGCAGGCCGCGTCGTTCCCGATCCTCGCCCCGCTCGTCTTCGCGTCGACCGCGTTCGTATCGGCCGCGTCGATGCCCGCGCCCCTCGAGTGGTTCGCGAACCACCAGCCGGTGTCGATCGTGATCGACGCGGTACGGGCGGTGACGTACGGCGGGCAGTTCGCGTCGACGGGGAAGGTGCTGGGCGCGATCGCCTGGAGCGTCGCCATCATCGTGGTCGCGGCCCCGCTCGCAGTGCGGATGTACCGCCGGAAGGTCTGACGGCTCACGGTGAGCAGCTCGGAGGAAGCGCTCGGCGTCTTCCGGCAGATCTACGCATCGGATCACTGGAAGGGTGGGTCCGGCGAAGGCTCCGACGTCGCGGTCACCGAGGCGTATCGACGGGTTCTGTCCGCAGTTCTTCGTGGGTGTGACGTCGAGACGGTGGTCGACGCGGGTTGCGGCGACTGGCAATTCTCACGGTTGGTCGACTGGTCCGCGACGCGATACCGAGGTTTCGACATCGTTCCCGAGGTCATCGAGAGCAACCGATCGGCGTACGGATCGGAGAACATCCAGTTCGATGTGGCCGACGTCCGGACCGAAGGTCTCCCCGGCGCGGATCTCCTCGTCTGCAAGGACGTGCTCCAGCATTGGGACGAGCTTTCGATCCGCGTGTTCCTGGCCCGCCACCTCCGGCACTATCGGTACGCGCTCGTCACGAACGACGTCGCGAGCGTCCACGCCGGACCCGACGCGCTGAACCGGGACATCCCGATCGGACACTGGCGAACCCTCGACCTCGAACGTGAACCGTTCGGTCTACGAGCGCAGTGGCGCTTGGACTACGACATCCGAGGAGAATGGACGAAGCGCTGCTTGCTCTTCGTCCGTCGTCGGAGCCGCGTTCCCGCTGCCCTGCTTCGGAGATCCGCACTTCACTCGTGCCGGGAGTTGTGATGAGGAACTTCAGCGGAAGCTGACCCGCACGCTGCGGAGCGCGTGCGCTGGAACGGGCAACTCGACTTCTCTTCCGCGGTGGGTGAGGGGGTACTCGACGGGCTGCTCGTCGAGCCCGACCGCATGCACACGGCCGACCTCGCGGCCGAAGCGGAGCCGGACCGGTTCGGACGTGTCGGTCGGGTTCAGCACGCGCACGACGATGCCGTCGCCGTCCGGCGCGGGCTTGCACGCCGAGAGCACGCAGCCACGCGCGTCGAGCTCGAGCAGCGACGTGTCGCCCGCGAGGACCGGCGCGTCGCCGCCG
>DATCCI010000691.1:0-3793 GCA_036511415.1 Acidimicrobiia bacterium | reverse complement strand
CGACGCCCGACCGCGGAGTACCCGCCGCTGTTCCCCCTGCTGCTCTCGTTGCCCGCGCGCCTGGGTGCCCATTCGGTGGAGCAGCAACGGATCTTCGTCGCGTTCCTCGGCGCGGCGACCGTCGTGCTCGTCGGTCTGCTCGGCAGCCGGATCGCGTCGCGCTCCGTCGGGCTGATCGCGGCCGCACTCGCGGCCGTCTACCCCATGCTGTTCCTCGGCGAGGCGACCCTGATGGCGGAGTCGCTCTACGTCGCGCTGGTGACGCTCCTGCTCCTGTGCGCCTACCGCGCGTACGACGATCCAGAACCGGCGCGCTTCGCCGCCATGGGCGCGGCGATCGGTTTCGCGACCCTTGCCCGTGCCGAGGGCGCGCTCCTCGGCCTCATGGTCGTGATCCCGCTCGCCGTGCTGCTACGCGATCTCACGTCGCGGGCACGGCTCGCGAGAGTCGCGATCGCGCTCGGGATCGCACTGGCCGTGGTCGCTCCGTGGACGATCCGTAACGCCGTCCGGTTCCACACCTTCGTGCCGGTGTCGAACAACGTCGCCACACTCGTCGACGGCGCGAACTGCGACGCGACGTACGGCGGCGACCTGCTCGGGCTGTGGCGCGAGACCTTCTCGCAGTCCGGCAACACCGCGCGCGCGCTCCCGCAGGCCCAGGCGTGCTTCGAGGGATTCGACATCGCCGATCCGCATTTCGACGAGGCGCGCGCCGCGAGCACGCACACGCGCGCGGGCACGACCTACGCGCGTGACCATCTCGGCTCGCTCCCGAAGGTGGCGGTGGTCCGGGTGCTCCGCACCTGGGGACTGTACGCACCGAGGCAACAGGTCGACTTCGAGTCGCTCGAGGGACGTCCGCGCGCGTGGCAGATGCGCGGCACGATCATGTACTGGGTGCTGGCTCCGCTCGCGGTCGTCGGGGCCGTTGTGCTGCGGCGCCGGCGGCGCCTGCTCTGGCCGCTCGTCGCGGCCGTGGTGACGGTGACGATCGTCGCGGCGTCGACGTACGGCCAGCAGCGTTTCCGGATCGCGGCCGAGCCCGCGCTCCTCGTGCTCGCCGCGGTCGCGCTGGACACGGTTCGCCCGCGGGCGCGGCACCGGCGCGCCAACCGCGTTACTCCCGGAGCCACTGGGTAGGCTCCGAACGTGCTTTGGTTCGAGCGCCGGGTCGTCGGCACGCTCATGAGCCCGGCGCTCGACGCCGGCGAGCGCACGGCGGTCGAGTCGTACGTCTCCTCCACGTTGCAGTCGATGCCCGAGCACCTGCGCGCCGGCGTCGCGGCGGAGTCGATCGTGCTGGGCGGCTGGTCGTGGCTCGAGCACCGTGTCGGCCGCCTCGACGAGAACCGCCTCCGCACGCGTGTCGCGCGCTGGAAGACGAGCAAGCTCGACCCCGTCCGCCAGTACGTCCGGCTCCTGCACTCGCTCGTGCTGTTCGCCGAGAACGAGCTCGCACCGGACGGCGCATGAAGGCGCCGGTCGAGACGCTCGACACCGACGTTCTCGTCATCGGCTCCGGTGCCGGCGGTGCGGTAACCGCGGTGACGCTTGCACGCGCGGGACGTGCGGTCATGGTCCTGGAAGAGGGTCCGTGGGTCGACCCCGACGCGCTGGAGCCGTTCTCGCTCGAGGAGATGGTGGCGAAGTATCGCCATGGTGGTTCGTGCGCGGCGCTCGGACGGCCGGCGATCGCGTACGCGGAGGGCCGGTGCGTCGGCGGAAGCACCGAGATCAACAGTGGCCTCTACCACCGGCTCCCGCCCGAGCTCGCCGAGGAATGGGAACGCGACTACCGGATCGACGAGTTCGGATCGGCGGCGCTCGACCGCTACGCCGACCGCATCGAGGAAGAGTTGGGCGTCTCCCGCCTCCCGGGCGCGCCGCCCGCGTCGTCGGCCGTGCTCGAACGGGGCGCCACGAAGCTCGGTTGGCGTTCCGTCGAATTCTCGCGCGTGTTCCGCTACGAATCGAGCGGCCGGGCGGTGAAGCAGACGATGGCGCGCACGCTGCTCCCACGCGCGATCGAAGCCGGGGCGCGCGTCGTTGCAGACTGCCGGGTCTCGCGGCTCGTTCGCCGCGGAAGCCGAATAGTGGGCGCGTGCTGCGACCAGACCCTTCCCGACGGCTCGTCGCGGCCGGTGCTCGTGCGCGCAGACCACGTGTTCGTCTGTGCGGGCGCGACCCAGACGCCCGCATTGCTACAACGCAGCGGCATCCGTTCGAACATCGGCCGCGGCCTGAAGATGCATCCGACAGTGAAGGTCGCCGCGCGCTTCGAGTCGCCGATCGACCACGGCGACATACCAATGCACCGGGTCACCGAGTTCGCACCCGGTCTCACGATCGGCGGATCGGCGAGTCGGCGCGGCCACGTCGCGCTCGCGCTCGCCGATTCCGACGCCGACTACGCCGACGCCCTCGCGCACTGGGAGCACGTCGCGGTCTACTACGCCGCGATCCGCAGCGAGGGCTCGGGCCGGGTGATCGCGCTGCCGGGCTTCCGCTCGCCCCTCGTGACGTACCAGCTCACCGAGGGCGACATGAGCCGGCTCGCGCGCGCGCTCGTACATCTCGGCGAGGTGCTGCTCGCCGCGGGTGCGACGGAGCTGTACCCGTCGGTGACGGGCGGGGTCGTCGCTCGCGGTCCCGACGATCTCGTACACTGGTGGGACGCGCTCACGCGCAACCGGGCGAACCTGATGACGGTGCACCTCACCTCGACGGTCCGCATCGGTGAGAACCGGTCGAGGACGGGCGCCGACAGCTTCGGGCGGATCTGGGGTTTCGACAACCTTCGGGTGAACGACGCATCGCTGCTGCCGGAGGCACCCGGCGTCAATCCGCAGGGCCCGATCATGGCCGTCGTGGCCCGGAACGCCGATCAGTTCTTGGCCGACGCGTAGTTGCCGCGCAACCGCGCGATCGCAGCCTCGATCGCGACGTCGATCGCGAATGCGGCCAACACCGCGAGCGACGGTTCCGCGGTCGTACGAAAGCGCGTGCTCGCGTAGGTGACCACGACGGTGACGACAACCACGACGATCGGCGCGAGCAGCGGATACACCGGCGGGCCGTGTTCGCGGCGGCGCAGCACGACCGCGCCGGCAATCGACAGCAACGCCAGGGCCCAGAAGCTGTAGAGCGCGGCCCACGAGATCCACACGGGGTTGCGCCCTTCGACGTACGCGTCGGCGCGGACGTACAACGACGTCTTGTAGAGCCCTACGATGCGCAAGAGGCGCACCCCTTCGACCACCGGGAGCCGGCTCAGGTGGGCGCGGACGTATGCGAGCGCCTCGCGCCGGTACACAACATCCTCCTGCGACTCGTCGTACTTCGGGAGCCCGTCCGGGAGGGTCAGCCCGTCCTTCTTGGCGATCGCGATCGCGCACTGGATGTCGAAGTAGCCCTGCAGATCCCCGTAGTACACGGATTGGCAGTTCGCCGACGCGAGGAGCGGGTCGAACTGCGCGCTGAGCAAGACCGGGTGCACGAAACGAGTCGTGTTGTAGACCGTCCAGGGCGCGATCACGATCAACGCGGCCGCGACCGCCGCGCCGAGCCAGCGCAACCGTTCTTGCCACGAGTGATCGCGCGTCGTCCAGACGAGCGGGACCACGAGGAACGGTACGAGCAGTATCAGCTCGGACCGGGCCATCGCACCCACTCCGCATGCCGCGCCGACGAGCGCGAGCCGGCGCCAGTTCGGCTGCTGCCAGTAGCGGTACGCGAGCAGGATCGTGGCCGCGGCTGCGAACATCGACACGGTCTCGGCCTGGAGCATGCC